>JAFQMX010000023.1 GCA_017396125.1 Clostridia bacterium | reverse complement strand
TACCCATCGTCGCCATGGTGGGCCGTTACCTCACCATCTAGCTAATGGGACGCGAGCCCATCTCTATCCGAATTTCTTTTACCCCAAACCGATGCCGATCCGTGGTCTTATACCGTATTAGCACCTATTTCTAAGTGTTATCCCGTTGATAGAGGTAGGTTGCTCACGCGTTACTCACCCGTCCGCCGCTAATGTATAGGAGCAAGCCCCCATACATCCGCTCGACTTGCATGTGTTAAGCACGCCGCCAGCGTTCGTCCTGAGCCAGAATCAAACTCTTGTGTTGTTGCTATATACAGCATCTCTGCCTTATATACTGTTTGATCCAATTCTCAAAACTCTTTCTGACTTTTGTAAATTGACTTTGTGTTTTTTATCTTTCTTGCTTTACCTATTCATTTGTCAATGTCCACGCCATCCCGAACGGACAGCCTACTTATCTTACCATACCTCTTCCCTTTTGTCAACTACTTTTTGCCCCCTTTTTATATTTTTTTTATTCTTTTTTTGTTATTTCTTTTGCCTAGACCATTTACACCCAAAAAATTTATAAATAAACGGTATAAAACAGTATTTTTGGTATAGTTTTTTTGTCGAATAAAATACTATAGGTATAAATATTTTGATTTGGGAGATAAATTTATGTACGATTTTACGATTACTCTAAGCAAGGAGCAGTTAGAAATGATTATGAAAAAAGCCGATTTGAAGCAGTTGAGCCCAGGGGCGCTTTTGCAGGAAATTATTAACAAATATACCGACCTTTTGCATACTATAAACTATGAGGATATGGCGAAGGGTTATGCCGAAATGGCTGAAATCAATCTGGAACTCGCCAAATAAACCAAAGAAGCAGGCTGGATATGGAAAATTTTGCAATAAAAAGAGGAGATTTATTTTATGCCGACCTTAGTCCCGTGGTGGGCTCGGAGCAAGGCGGTACTCGCCCCGTTTTAATTATACAAAACAACGTGGGAAATAAATATTCCCCCACCGTTATCGCGGCTGCCGTTACCTCTCAGCTGACCAAAGCCAAGCTCCCCACGCATATCGAAATTGCCAAAGGATGCTTTGGTCTAAACAAGGATTCGGTAATTTTGCTCGAGCAAATTCGCACGCTCGACAAGCGTCGCCTAAAAGAAAAGATAGGCGAGCTCGACGCAAAAACGACGCTGAGTATAGACAAAGCAATTTTGATTTCGCTGGGATTCGTATAATAAACTTGAATTATTTACAGCACCGATATTTGACAAAAAAATGCAGGTTGAAATTCGACTTGCATTTTTTAATATTTTTTACAATGTTTAGCCTGAATTACGTCAAAACAAAAACAAAACATATCATATTTTACCTATTTTTTCTCTATGTCTTTTTGATACTTCTTGACATATGATGGGGTATATGTGTTATAATGTAGACGGTTTAGATAAACCAAAATCTTATGGAGGAGATACAATGAAAAAAGTACTTTTTGTCGTCTTGTTTGTTTGCTTGCTTTTGCCATTGGGCCTTAGCGCTTGTAAGAAGGAGCCTAATGAAATAAGGTTCAAAACCTTGTCCATAAACGATGACAATACTGCTTATCTCAAAGTGGATTACGCCGTCGATTCTTTTTCGTTTGCGGACGAAGTAAAGGTTAGCGGAAAAGCCACATTTACCGTTTCGACCGACGAAAATGGATTGGATCCTTTTGAAGGTCACATAGCACCTCTCGC
This sequence comes from Clostridia bacterium, assembly GCA_017396125.1. GTDB lineage: Bacteria > Bacillota > Clostridia > Christensenellales > Pumilibacteraceae > RGIG1965. The sequence goes on along the minus strand of JAFQMX010000023.1, from coordinate 2,800 downwards.
CGAAGGCGACAACGTTTTGTACGTTTTTCAAGAGGTCGGCGACGAGGTTACGGGATACGTAATCACTATTCACCGCCGTTATATGTGCGAGGTAACCTTTGCCACTGACGGTGGCTCGGCAGTTGATACGCAAAATGTAGAAGAAGACTCTTTTGCCACCATGCCTAATGCGCCTCAAAAAGATGGCTATTCCTTTAATGGCTGGGACTATGATTTTTCACAGGCTATTACCACTGACACCACGGTTAATGCGATATGGGAGATAAATCACTACTCTATTACGTATCATTTAAACGGTGGACAAAATCATGCAGACAATCCTACCGACTATACCATTGAGCAAGAAATTTCATTTGAATATCCTACCAATTCAGATAAGAAGCTCGTTTTTGCTGGCTGGTATGACAACGCAAATTTTGAAGGTCAAAACATCGAGGGACTCAGCGGCGCTTTTGGTGAAAAGAATTTATATGCTAAATGGGAAAGAAAAACCGTTCTCGTTTTGGAAAGCATTGCCGGTCAATCCAGCGCCCTCGAAAACACTTTGATTGACGACGAATACAACGTTGAAGTCGTTAACCTAAAGACTGGAGCTGACATTCCGCAAAATGTAGACGAGCTGAAACGCTACCATCAAATTATTTTGAACAACGTTGCAAACAAGGATTTGGTAAGCTACGACGCTTCTCTCGCCCCTAACGGCAATACCAACCAGAATCTTCCAAAAGATTTTGATAAAATGCTAAAGGAGTACGTCGAGATTCACGGCGGTGGACTTTTGACCGTGGGCGGTAACGACGAAAATGGCGAACAATACTCTTACGTGCGCGAAGACATGCAAGGCAGTACGTATCAGGATATGTTGCCTGTGCAGACAGTTGATTACTCGCAGCCTGCTGCAATAATGTTTATTATCGACGTATCTGCTTCAATGTTCGTCGCAGTTTACAACAACACCTGCTACTACGACTTGACGACTGCTCAAGCTTCGATAGCACTTGACAGCCTCACCGAAAAGGATTACGTGGGTATGACTTATCTGGACAGCGATTTGACGGGAACAAGTGCTAATGAGCCTGCTTTGCCTTTGACGACCTTGAAGAAAAAGGACAGAATTTTGGTGGCGTTTAACAATTTTGAATATGAAAATCCGCATTTTACTTTGGTAGAAGCTGTAGAAACGGCAAGCAAAGCGCTTATTGAAAAAACCGATGTAGAAAAACGCCATATCGTATTGATTACAGAAGAACTCCCTGATCCTACCAATGACGCTTACAAGGAAAAAATTAAATACTACAATGAAAATAACGGTATTACCTTCTCGGTAATGGGGCTTGGCGTTCAAAAGAATTCTGATAAATACAACAGCATGGCTCAAATCGCATCCGTCGGAAAAGGTAATATGATCAACGTTACTCTGGACGATTTTGCTCAAAACCGCAATTGCGTCCAAGAAGAATTTAATTCTGACGTCGTTAAGAAAGTAATTCACAAGACCTTCGCTCCAAAGTTCACCAATATGAACTCTCCTTTGGCTAACGGAGTTAACTTGGCTCCTGATAGTAGCGACTTGATAAACACTACTTTGAATGGTTTTTACGGCAGTGAGCTCAAGAACCGCGCGGAAGCTATTCTCATAGGTGATTACGACGTTCCAATTTACGCACAGTGGCAGTACGGTAAAGGTAGGGTTGCAAGCTTTATGTGCGATCTCAACGGAAACTGGTCAACTGAATTTATGAGCAGCACTGATGGCAAAAAGTTTATTAGCAATCTAACCGAATGGCTTATGTCTGCAATCAAATAATTTGATTGCGCTATAAAGATTAATCACAACAACAAAAACCGCAGGTCAAAATTCAACTTGCGGTTTTATTTTTAAATTTTTATATACTAAAAAACTTCAATCTCCGTAAACGAAAACTTTGTGGAGATTTTTTGCTATATCACTTGCGATAACCGAGCTTTCTCCCATTTGTTCTGCGGTCAGCTCCCCTGCCTTGCCAAAGTAATAACAAGCCTTTGTCGCGCCCTCCAGCGTTCCGTAAACAGCCGAAAATGCCGTTGCCATACCGGCGAGAACGTCCCCGCTACCGCCCTTTGCCATAGCAGGACAACCGGTAGTATTAATTCCAACGGTCACTCCGTCACTAATTACGGTATAGTGCGATTTGTGCGCCACCACACATTTGTAGTCACGCGCAAACACAAGAGTATCCTCCACGGGACAAGTTGATTTTTTGCCAATAAGCCTTTCGAATTCTACCCTGTGCGGGGTGAGCAAAACCTTTGCTCTCGTCGTCAAAAGCGCATTTTTGTCAAGCGCAAAGAGTCCGTCGCCGTCGATAATCACCGCCCCGCAAAAATTAGCCAAAATGCAATTTATGATTTTGCGAATTTCGTCAGCGTCCTCTCTGCCCATTCCCATACCTATTGCCACGGCATCAGCGCCGTCGATAGCTGAACGAATATTTTTTTCGTCAAAAACGATATGCTCGTCGTGAGAAGTTAGCGCAAATAGAGTTTGCTCCACGATACGCTCGCGGTATGCCGGCAACAAAAACTCCGGCACACACAAGGTCGTGAGCCCTGCACCGCTATAAGTAGCTGCGATTGCCGACAAATACGGCGCGCCCACCATAAGCCTACTACCACCGATAATTTTTATTTTGCCGTACGAGCCCTTGTGAGTGGCTTTGTCACGTTTTGGTAGCACAACCTGGCTTTCGGTCACCTCTTCGCCGTTCAACCTAATATCGCTTTTTTGCGGGCTTTTTTGAGCGACCGCAACCGCATACTC
>JAFQMX010000022.1 GCA_017396125.1 Clostridia bacterium | reverse complement strand
GCTTTGCGATATGCTCAAAAAATATCATCCTATATGGCTAAATACACACTTCAATCATCCAAACGAGATGACCGAAGAAGCAAAGCGTGCCTGCGGTATGCTTGCAGACGCGGGTATTCCGCTCGGCAACCAAAGCGTGCTTTTGGCAGGTGTCAACGATTGTCCGGTAGTAATGAAAAAGCTTATGCACAAGCTGGTTATGGCTCGTGTTCGTCCTTATTATATTTATCAGTGCGATCTTTCTATGGGACTGGAGCATTTCCGCACCCCTGTTTCTAAGGGTATTGAAATTATCGAGGCGCTCAGAGGTCACACTTCAGGCTATGCAGTACCTACCTTTGTAGTAGATGCTCCGGGTGGTGGCGGAAAAATCCCTGTAATGCCTAATTACTTGATTTCTCAATCCCCTGACAAAGTAATTTTGCGTAACTTCGAGGGTGTTATTACCACCTATACCCAGCCTCTCGGCTACAAAAACGAATGTCATTGCAAGGACTGCGAAGAAAAACGTAAAAAGACTCAGGGCGTTGCAGGACTTTTGGCAGGTAACGCTATGAGCCTTGAACCCGCCAACCTCGAAAGACACAAGCGCAATGAAAAGGAGGACTAATGAGCAAGCTTAATCTCGACCAAAACCTCATTACTGAGGCAAGAGCGCACGCAAAAAACATTGCTCTCGATACACAAAATTTTATTGACAAACATACTACCGTTACGGTAGAACGTACTGTTTGTAGACTTTTGGGTATAGACGGCGTAAATTCACTTGAAAATCCTTTGCCTAACGTCGTAGTGGATCATCTTGTTGAAAAAAATATTCTTTCTGGTGGCGCAGCGTATTATATTGGAAACGCTTGTGTCAACCTTTCTCTCAATCCTCAACAGATTGCCGAAGGCATAGACAGAGGTGAAATCGACCTCTCTACCCTGCCTCGAAAATCAATTAACGACGTAAAAAATGCTATTAAACCTTTCGTAGACAAAACGATGCAAAGAATTGATAGCAACGTTGAGGCTAGAAAAAACTATCTTGATAAATTTGGCGACAAATCGGGCCCATATCTATATATTATCGTTGCGACAGGCAATATCTATGAAGATATTGTTCAAGCAAAGGCAGCCGCAAAACAGGGCGCAGATATTATCGCAGTTATCCGTACTACCGGTCAGAGCTTGCTCGACTACGTTCCTTACGGCGCAACAACCGAGGGATTTGGCGGCACTTATGCAACCCAAGAAAACTTCCGTCTTATGCGTAAAGCACTCGACGAGGTGGGCGAAGAGCAAGGTCGCTACATTAGACTGTGTAACTACTGCTCGGGACTTTGCATGCCTGAAATTGCAGCGATGGGTGCACTCGAAAGATTGGACGTTATGCTTAACGATGCTTTGTACGGAATACTTTTCCGTGACATAAACATGAAGCGCACCATGATTGATCAATTCTTTTCAAGAGTAATCAATGGTTATGCAGGCGTTATCATTAATACAGGCGAAGATAACTATCTTACCACCGCTGACGCAGTGGCAGAAGCACATACCGTTCTTGCTTCGCAGTTCCTAAACGAACAGTTTGCTTTGCTTGCAGGACTACCAGAAACTCAGATGGGTCTTGGTCATGCATTCGAAATTGATCCTGCTGTAAAGAATGGATTTTTGATGGAACTTGCACAAGCTCAGATGGCTCGTGAAATCTTCCCTAACGCTCCGCTTAAATACATGCCTCCTACCAAGCACATGACGGGAAATATCTTCCGCGGACATATACAAGATGCGCTGTTTAATATGGTAACCATTATGACCAACCAAAAGCTTCATTTGCTTGGTATGATGACCGAGGCGTTGCATACTCCGTTTATGTCAGACCGTGCGCTTGCTATTGAAAACGCCCAGTACGTATTTAATACAATGGCGGACCTCGGCGAAGAAATCAACTTCAAGGAAGGCGGATTTATTCAATCCCGTGCCCACGAGGTTTTGGCAAAAACCACCAAGCTTCTTGGCGAAATCGAAAAGAATTCGTTGTTCACTTCTCTTTCCATAGGTGTATTTGCAGATATCAAACGTCCTATTGACGGCGGAAAGGGATTAAACGGAGTTGTGGAAAAAGAAGAAATTTACTTTAATCCATTTGTAGAAAGAATGTTGGAGGGAAAAAGATGAGCGGCGGACTTTACAATCTTCACAAGAGCAACGTAGACACTACGCTTGACCTCGACGCAATTAAGCCTTATGGCGACACGATGAACGACGGAAAAGTTCAAACCAGCTTTACTCTACCCGTTCCTAATGATGAACGTGGACAGGAAGCTGCAAAGCTTTTGGCAAAAAAGATGGGACTCAACGAGCCTTCGGTTGCCTTGGCTCAGGCTTTGGACCAAAATTTTACTTTTTATATCGTGTACGGTGAATGTACTCATACCGTAAACTACAACAAAATCAAAGTTGCTACCGTAGAAAATGACGTTATGAGCATGGAAGAAACCAACGAATTCATAAAAGAACATTTTGGCAGAAAGTTGGTCGTTCTCGGCGCTTCCACAGGTACCGACGCCCACACGGTAGGCATCGACGCGATTATGAACCGCAAGGGATTTGCCGGACATTACGGCTTGGAGCGATACGAAATGATCGAAGCTCTGAATATGGGTAGTCAGGTTCCTAACGAGGAATTTATCAAAAAAGCAAAGGAACTGAAGGCAGACGTTATGCTCGTCAGCCAAACCGTTACCCAAAAAGACGTTCATATCCAAAATTTAACCGAGCTTATTGAGCTTATGGAAGCAGAAAATATGCGTGATAAGGTGATTCTTTGCTGCGGTGGTGCAAGAATTACTCACGAGCTTGCAAAGGAGCTTGGTTACGACGCAGGATTTGGAACAGGCAAATTTGCCGAGGACGTTATTTCGTTTGCTGTAACCGAAATGGTTAAACGCAATATGAAATAACATCCCGCTCTACAACAAAAATTTTTAAGGAGGTTATCTCATTTGAAAAACAAACTTATTAGTATTGATAAGGCACTTGACCTAATCAAAGACGGAGATACCGTTATGTACGGTGGTTTTATTGGAGTCGGTACTCCTGAAACTATCGTTGATGGCATCGTAGAAAGAAAAATCGGAAACCTTACCATTATCGGTAACGATACCGGAAAACCCGGCAAAGGTGTTTCCAAACTCGTTGCCGCTCGTTTGGTTAAAAAAGCTATCGTTTCTCATATCGGAACTAATCCGGAAACCGGTGTTTTGATGGGAAGCGGTGAGCTTGAAGTTGAACTCGTTCCTCAGGGTACGCTTGCTGAACGTATCCGCGCAGGTGGATACGGCTTGGGTGGTATTCTTACTCCTACCGGTCTTAATACCGACGTTGCTGTTGGCAAAGAGGTAATTACCGTTGACGGAAAAGAATATCTTCTCGAAAAGCCTCTCCGTGCTAACGTTGCAATTATACGCGGTTCTATCGTTGACGAAACCGGTAACGTTTATTACAACGGCACTACTCGCAACTTTAACCCGCTCGTTGCTGCTGCGGCAGATATCGTTATCGTAGAGGCAGAAAAGCTCGTTAAGGCAGGAGAAATTAATCCTGAACACGTTATGACACCGGGAATTTTAGTTGACTATATCGTTCTCGAAGGAGGTAAAAACTAATGGATGACGCAAAAACCATAATCGCTCGTAGAGCCGCTAAAGAACTTAGTGACGGAGATATAGTAAACCTTGGAATAGGTCTTCCTACCCTGCTTACTGCATTCCTCGATCCAGCTTTGGACATTACCTTCCAATCCGAAAACGGAATTCTTGGTATGGGAACCGAAGAAAAAGAAAATCCAAATCCTGATGTGATCAATGCAGGTGGCGCGTACGTTAACGTAATCCCTGGCGCAAACTTCTTTGATTCGGCAACTTCCTTTGGAATTATCCGTGGCGGACACGTAGACATTACCGTGCTCGGTGCGTTGCAAGTAGACCAAGAGGGCTCTCTTGCCAGCCACATCGTTCCTGGCAAGCTCGTTCCTGGCATGGGCGGCGCGATGGATCTTGTAGTTGGCGCAAAGAAAGTTATCGTCGTTACCACCCACACCGCAAAGGGTGCGCCTAAGCTTCTCAAAAAATGCTCGCTTCCGCTTACTGCATACAGCAAGGTAAACAGAATTATTACCGAGCTTGCCGTAATCGATTGCACCAAGGACGGATTTGTTCTTAGAGAAAGGCACTCCTCTACTACGATAGAGCAAATTCAATCTCTCACCGACGCAACTCTTATTATTCCAGAAACCGTTGGCATTTTTGATTAAATAAATTTCACAATAAAAAGTTCTAATTTGTTGAAATAAATTAAGCCACTGTTTACGGTATATTTAATAGAAATTTTCAAATCAAAACCACCACTTGAAGTGGTGGTATGCACTAGCCATTCAAGGGCATAGTACCGGTGAACATCTTAAGATGTACTGAAACAGTTTGCCAACCGCAACAATTTTACAGGCAGCCACTAAAGTGGCTGTCTTTTCTTTCCCCTTTAATACTTTCTACCCGTAAACGGGTCTATGAACTCTTTCATACTTATTTGGTCTTCGGCTATATCTTCTTGTAGTTGATTTCGTACATACTCTGCTATCTTTTGTTCATTTCTTCCTACTGTATCCACGTAATATCCCCTACACCAAAAATGCCTGTTCCCATATTTGTATTTTAGGTTTGCACGTCTGTGGTGGTTGATTTTTCGCTAAAGACTATAAATTAAAAACGACTATGGTTTCCAAAGTCGTTTTTAATCAATAAAATTACAAGAGAGAGTAATAATTTATATAAAAGTTACTTTATATACTTTGTTAATCAGCGCTATTTTGGCTGATTTCGTACAGTTTTTCGAGATTACACGGGCTAATCGCACCCATAATCTCTATCGCATCCCTTTGCGCCGCGCGAGCAGACGGTGCTAGACGTGAAAGAATTTCTTTTTGGAGGTAGCGGGCAATTGCCGTAAGCTTTTGCCCTTCTTCACTGCCCTTTGGCGTAAGCTCTACGTTTGAGCCTTTTTTGATGTACCCGCGAAATTCCAAATTATCGGTAGCGCGTGTAACGCTGGGCTTGGAGCACCCGATATGATTAGCAATATCGCTCAGTCTCACCGCGCCGTTTTTTTCAAGATTAATTATGGTCAATAAATACCTGATTTCTGATGCGGTCATCTAATTCTCCACACGGTTAGCAACAGCAAACCAATGCCTAAAAAAATTTTGCCTCTGCCTTTCAAGCACTACCAAAGTTCACAAAACTTAAATTAAGAAGTGAGTTTGCAATTGCTAACTCATGGCACTATTATATTATTAAAATCAGATTTTGTCAACTGTTAGCGTAGGCTAATTTTTATATTGGGAAATTTTTTTAAATTCTCCCGTTTTGTATTATCGTGTGCTAGCTCGTTTTACCATATATCATTTATATTGTGTTGCATCAAAAATCAAAGATCGTAATAAAACTAATAAAGATACCGATATTATGCACATAAACTGCGGTTTTCATAATATCGGTATCTTTTTTTGCGTTAAGCCTCGATTATTCCAGCTTCTCTAAGCGAAGCAAGCAATTGATTTAGTGCGGTAGCTAACGCAGTTGTATCAGCACTTAGTGGCAAATCCGCTACAGCTGCACCTGGGGTTATTTCCCCCGTTGGACCCGTTGCTCCCGTTGCACCCGTTACTCCGATTGGACCTGTTGCTCCCGTTGGACCCGTTACTCCGATTGGACCTGTTGCTCCCGTTGGACCCGTTACTCCGGTTGGACCTGTTGCTCCCGTTGGACCCGTTACTCCGGTTGGACCCGTTACTCCCGTTGCACCCGTTACTCCCGTTGCACCCGTTACTCCGATTGGACCTGTTGCTCCCG
>JAFQMX010000021.1 GCA_017396125.1 Clostridia bacterium | reverse complement strand
GCCGAGATTGTCGATGACCAGCTCGACAACGTCGTTTTTATTAAGCAGATTATTACTGCGTTGTTTTTTTTCCTGTTTCATTTTTCGTCTAAAAATAATATTGTGGGTTTTTTGTAGATTTCCGTTAATTAAAACTTTTCTAAAACTTTGCCGCGCTTTTTATTATGCGGTCGGTCTCGCGCTTAATGTCCTTTTCTTTGATGGACGCGCGCTTATCAAAGGTGTGCTTACCACGACAAAGCGCAATCTCCAGCTTGATATAATTGTCCTTAAAATAAATTTTGGTGGGAGCGAGCGTAAACCCTTTTTGCTTAATTTTGCCGATTAGCTTATTTATTTCGGCACGGTGCAAAAGTAGCTTGCGCGGACGCTTTTCGTCCTTGTTAAAAAAGCCTTTTTCGTACGAAGTAACGAAACAGTTGCGCAAAAAAACCTCGCCCTTGTCAATAGAGCAATAGCTGTCTTTTAGGTTGACGTGCCCCATTTTGATGGACTTTACTTCCGCGCCCGTCAGCGAAATTCCCGCCTCGTACGTGTCCTCTATAAAATAATCAAAATGAATTTTTTTGTTTTGCGCAATAATTTTTATCATTTTTATTCCTTTTGCCGTGAAATTTACCACGGATAATTATCGTTTTTGTGTCGTTTTGGTCACAATTTTCCGCATACGTACCACGTTTTTGCAACCGTTTTTGCTACGAGTATTTTTTAGTGGTGACCGTTTCGGTTTTCGGGCGGAGCAACTCTGCCCCTACGTTGGATCTTTGATCGTACCAGCTAACGTAGCGATGCTACTTGCCAACGCAAAAATTACGAAAAATGCTGTCTATAATTTCGTCGCTACCGATAAGCCCCGTAATTTTACCCAGCGCGTTGTAGCCAAGCTCAAGGTCGGAGGAAATACAATCGAGAGTAATACACCCAAGGTTTTGTAAAGCGTTTTTTAAATTACTTTCGCACTCGCACATACAATCGTACTGACGACGATTTGTAAGCATAACCTCCGCGTCAACTCCCTTTACGCACGCCTCGCAAATCTTATCTTTCAATGCATCAATATTTTTGCCCGTAAGCGCACTAACATTGATTTCCGCATCCTCGTCACACTCCACGTCGCTCTTGTTTTTAACCACAATAACTCGTTTTTTGACCGAAATTTTATTTATAAATTGCTCAAAATCGTCACCGCGTTCCCTCAAATACACGACCAAATCACTTTCTTCTGCTTCTTCCTTGCTTTTTCTTACGCCGATTTTTTCTACCGTGTCCTCGGCATCACGAAGCCCTGCCGTATCTGCGACCAAAAAGCAAATTCCTCGATGAATATACTTGCCTCTAACAACGTCGCGCGTTGTTCCCTCAATTTCCGTTACTATTGCCGTTTCCTCGCCCACAAGTCTGTTAAGCAAGCTTGACTTGCCCGCGTTTGGCTTGCCGATAATTGCAACCTTTACGCCTTCCTTAATAATCTTTCCGCTTTCGTAAGAATTTTTTAGATTTTCGCACTGAGATTTTATTTCGACGAGCTTAGTCTGAAGCTGGTTTTGAGTAAACTCCTCCAACTCCTCTTCCGGATAATCTATCGCTACCTCGGTTTGCGCAATCAAATCCCTTAGATTTTCTTGAATCTCTCGAATTTTATTAAATAACGCACCTTCTGAAGCCGAATAAGCGAGATTAACGCCTTTTTCGGTGTCCGCGTCTATAATGTCTTTTATTGCCTCAGCACCGGTAAGATCGGTTTTTCCGTTTAGATAAGCGCGTCTGGTGAATTCCCCGTTTTGCGCAGGTCTTGCGCCCAGCTTGTAAACGTGCTCGACTATTGCGTTTGCTATCAGAGGGTTGCCGTGGCAGGTAATTTCTAATGTGTCATCTCCGGTGAAAGACGCAGGCGCGCGGAAAAACACGGCTACTACCGAATCGGTAATTTTTTCCGTAACAAGATTTTTGTAATACACTCTTCTAGGCTCAAGCTCGCCAAAAAGCTGTCTCGTAATTTTTTCCGTTCCCTCTCCGCTTACTCTAATTACGCACAGCGCGCTTTTTAGCATCGGAGTACAAACCGCCACGATAACGTCATTCATAATTATATTATAAAAATTTATACACGTTTTGTCAACCGTCGTGTTTTGCACATTGTGGATAATTTTGTTGATAACTTTATTCATTTCCGCACAATTTATATTTTATCCACACTCTTATACATGGGTTGTCCACGGAATTTTTTACTTTTTTTGTGGAAATTTTTTTGCTTATATAGTGTAAAAATATTTTTTTTGCACTATATATTGTGTTTTTTTTGTTTTATACACTATTATACACTGTCTATAAATACTACTTCTCTTCTTTAATATAATAATATATGTTATAAGAAGGTTGATAAATTTCTAAATTTTATGTATAATTGTCATATGAAAGAAATTTATGAGAAATATTACGAATTTTTGACGGAGTGGAACGAGAAAATAAATCTTACCACTATCACCCAAAAGGACGAAGTCTACAAAAAACACTTCTTGGACAGCATCTTGATAAAAGACGAGTTTAAGAGTGGTGCTAGGGTGCTGGATATCGGAAGCGGCGCAGGATTTCCTGCCGTACCGCTAAAGATAGAGCGTGAGGATTTGAATTTTACGCTTATAGACAGCGTGGGAAAAAAGGTTGATTTTCTAAACAATTTGATTGCACACCTTGAGCTAAAAAATATAGTTGCAATAAAGTCTAGAATAGAGGAACACAAGGTTTTTGATTACGACTACGTAACCTCGCGAGCGGTTGCTCCTCTTTGCGTGCTGGTTGAGTATTGCTTGCCGTTTTTGAAAGAAGGCGGAGTTATGGTGGCGTACAAGTCGGTTAATTGTGACGAGGAGCTGCAGGAGGCGAAAAAAGCGATAGAGCTGCTTGGCGGAAAGGTGGACAAAATAGAAGAAAAGTCGCTTGACGAGGAGACAAAGCGCAGATTTATTTTTATAAAAAAGATAAAGCCGTCGCCAAAGGGTTATCCTCGCGGTCAAAACAAGCCAAGACTAAAATCTATAAAGTAAAAACATTGTAAAAAAGGTCCTTCCTTGCACTCATGATGACGGTTTGTTACGTCATTCTTAGAGTAAGCGAAGAATTTCAAAGGATAAGTAAATTAAATATAAATTATAATAAAAAAAAAGACTCTCAAAACAAGAGAGTCCTTTTTCATAATTAATTTTATAAAACAAAAAATTAAATTTTCTCGCCCTTGTACTTACTCAAAGCGCTGAGCATAAAGGTGGCGAGCTCGAAATGGTATTCGCCGTCCAAAATTTCAAACAGCTTTTTTGCCTCGTCGATATCGCCCAGACCCATTTTGCACAAGCCCTTGTAGTAGAGAAAATACTCTTTTTTCTTTGGCGAACGGCGCAAGGTTTCGTCAATAAGAAGAAGTGCTTCTTCCAGCAAGCGCTTGTTTTGATTGCCCAGAGAAACGCGGGATGCAATATTCATCAAAAGGATTTCCTGATCGGTCGGGAAGGTATTAAGAAGCTTTTCCGTACCCTTTAAAACGTACTCAAAATCGCCTTTAGCAAGATATTTTTGGTATTTTTCCACTTCACGAGAAACGCCTTTTTCGGTCTTAACGTTTTTCCACTCGACGTACTCAACGTACCAGTCGGTAACGATTGGATCAACGCCTCCCAGCACCATTTCTTTTATCGAATCGTAAATTATGTCGCTATACTTGCTCTCCAAAACCTTTTTGTAAAGCGATTCGGTAAGCATAACCTTTTTGAGCATAGCGTAAACGTCGTGATCGAGCGGAGCGTTGGTAAGCGGAATATACGGAAAATAAATATACCACATTGCTTTCAGCTCGTCTGTAGCGGTAGAACAAGTAACGATACGATACACCATATCGTATAAGCCCAGCTTGTTTGGAGCAGGCTCGTCTACACCGCTGAACTTTTTGCACGATTCGCTGCCGATATCATAGCGCAAAATCTTTTTGTCGCCCTCTTCGACCATCAAGCAGTCGAAAGGCACGCGGTCAATATCCGTTTCTTGAGCAAAGCAAATTCCGTTTTTAATCAAAATTTTGTCAGGGTTATACAAAATTTCTTCTTCGAACAGCGCAAAAAACGAATACGCCGAATATAGCAAGCTCTTTTTTTCTTCCATCGGTAAATCGCATCTATCGATTACCGAAAAGCTTAGGGAAGAAAGATACAAAAATCCTTTGTCATTCATAATTTAATTCTCCTATCGTGATAATTATACTACTATCCAAAAAATTTATCAACTAATTAATGTAAAAGAATACAATTTGTAAACAAATAAAAAAAATTGTGTGAAAATAATAGACTAATTTGACAAAAATGATTATAATATATGTAAATCTTATTAAGGATTACAAAGGAGGATAATATGGCTCGAATTCTTATTGTTGACGATGAAGATATGATCAGAGAAGTCTTGAGCGAATATGCAACTTTTGAGGGACATACCGTAACCGAAGCGTGTGACGGTATGCAGGCGGTATTACTTTGTCGCGAAAACGACTATGATATAATTATCATGGACGTAATGATGCCAAAGCTCGACGGATTTTCTTCAGTTAAAGAAATTAAAAAGACCAAGGAAATACCTGTCATTATGCTTTCGGCAAGAGTTGAGGAATACGACAAGCTATTCGGTTTTGAAATTGGTATTGACGATTACGTAACAAAGCCATTCTCGCCAAAAGAAGTTATGGCGCGTATCAATGCCATCCTCCGTAGAGGCAAGGGTCAATCCAAGCGCATAGTTAGCGGCGGATTGGAAATTGACATTGCAGGCAGAGCCGTTTACGTTGACGGCAACCGCGTATATATGACTCCAAAGGAGTACGAATTGCTGTTTTATATGGTTAACAATGCCGGCGTGGCTATTTCGAGAGAGAATTTGCTAAACGACGTATGGGGTTACGATTTTTACGGCGACGACCGTACCGTTGACACGCACATCAAGATGCTCCGCGCGTCACTCGGACCTTATCGCGACAAGATAGTTACTCTCCGAGGCCTTGGTTACAAGCTCGACCTGTAAACTCCACGGGGGTTTGCGACCATTTGGTATGTGCACTCATAGATAAATAATTAATAGAAATTTTATACTTTGACTTTACTTGAGCAAAAAATGCAATTACCAAGGAGACTAAGTCTCTTTTTGATAGAGGTATAGCCTTTATGCAAGGGAAAAACCTTAATAAAAAATTCAATAGCATAAAATTCAAAACCTGGCTTACTTTTTTTATGATGATAGTGCTTATCGTCATTTTGTTGTGGGTATTCCAGGTTTTATTTTATAATTCCTTTTATCGCTCGATGAAGCGTAGCCGAGTGGAGTCTTTGGGCGAAAATCTGGCAAAAACCTACGTAAATAACCCTTCGTTTTGGAATTCTCTGCCCGATATTGCCCGCAAAAACAACGTTACCATCTACTTTTTTTGCTTAAAGGAGACGGAAAGCGGAAAGGAAGCGGCTTTTGACATACGACACGCTGTGCCGAACCTTTCGGCAGGCGAAATTTATCTCGACGAGCTGGACTGGAGCGACCGACAGTTTGACGAATTTTATGCGCACGTCGAGGCGGGAGAACAAACTTTTTCTTATCTTAGCGCAGAGGAAAACTACGTTATTTACGGTCACACGCTGAGCTTTACAGCGCAGGACACCTATCTTTATATAGCGTCGTACATCGAGCCTGGGGACAGCACTACGCAAATTCTCTCCACTATGCTTATAGTGGTTACGGTTATGTGCGTGTTCATTTCTATATTCATAGCGTTTTTCTTCTCCGGACAAATCACCAAGCCTATCACCGACTTTTCCAAGGAAGCGGAAAAGCTTGCGAGCGGTAACTTTAACGTAAAATTTCCGCAGGACAGCTACAACGAGCTCAATGTTTTGTCGGGCACGCTTAACTTTGCGGTAGAAGAAATGGAAAAGACTGAATCCTTTAGACGTGAATTTATAGCAAACGTCAGCCACGATTTGCGTACTCCGCTGACCATGGTCAAGGCTTACGCCGAGATGATTCGTGACATTTCGGGCAAGAACGACCAAAAGCGCACACAGCATGCACAGGTAATTATCGACGAGGCCGAGCGACTAAATAGCTTGGTAGCGGATATTCAAAATTTGTCCAAGCTTCAGGCAGGCACGGACGCTATTCAAGCGGAAAAATTCGATCTGTCGGGACTGTGCGCAAGGGTAATTAACCGCTTTGGCGTTATGAACGAAAAGTTTGGCTACGTTATCGAAAAGCAGGTGCAAGAAAACGTAGAGGTCTACGCAGACAGCCGAAAAATCGAACAGGTTTTGTATAATCTTTTGGGCAATGCGATAAACTACACGGGCGCGGACAAAAAGGTTTATTTGATTTTGGCGGTGGAAAACGACAAGGCAAGAGTGATAATCCGCGACACGGGCAAGGGAATTGCTCCGGACGAAATAGACAGCGTTTGGGACAGATATTACCGCGCTAATCAGGTCAAGCGTAAAATCGTGGGCTCGGGACTCGGGCTGAGCATAGTAAAGAATATTCTCGTTTTGCATGACGCAGAGTACGGCGTGGAAAGCGAAGTCGGCAAGGGAACTGATTTCTGGTTCTGTCTTCCGCTTTACGGTAGCAAAAACAAGTAACCGCTAGATAATTTAAAAAAAAGTACGCTACTTTAGTGTAACGAAACAACTAACGAAAAAAGCCTGCTCAAATGAGAGTAGGCTTTTTAATTCTATTAAATATGCGATTAATTTTGCAACGAAATTTTTGGATTGTGTCGCAAATTTCCGCAACCGTATGCGCGGAATTGTTACAAACGCGTATTTTGCTAATTCAAAAAATTATTTTTTGGACGGCGCTTTCAGTTTTATTCCCAGCGGTGTCAAAATCAAGAACACGAACGCAAGGACCACGATGGCAAACGCAATTTCGCGGTATGTAACGGGCACTCCGGCGATAGATTTATCAGCGGTGGTAATTACGTTTTCGCCGTAGGACAAAGTGTATTCGCCCTCTTCATACGCCACTCCCACCACGATATCGCCGCTAAGGTCGGTACGCAAAATTCTGTCGTCCGAAAATCCCATATCCTTTAGCCTGTCTAAAACCTCGGTGTGAGGATGGCCGTATTTGTTGTCCTTTCCGCAGGAGATTACGACGAGAACCTTGTCCACACTGCTGTCGGTGGTCATAACTTCCAAAAATCCCTCGGTAGAAGAGGTTCCGCTACCGTGGTGACCGAGCTTGATTACGTCCACGGTAAAGGTATCGGTGAATATCGAATATTTGCCCTCGCCTTCCTTTGCCTTTTGTACGAATTCCTGCTCGTTTTTGGTTTCCGCATCGCCGGTAAGCGTAATGGATTTGTCGCCGTACTGCAAAATAATTATCGGCGAATAGTTGTTGTTGTCGCTGTACGAGCTGGACAACGGCGAGTAAAAGGTTATGGAATACTCAACGCCTGCTTTAGCCGAAGTAATTACGTTTTGGGTATCGTCGTAAGGGTTGGTAACGATAACCTCGGGAGTGAAGTCGTCGTTTGACTTGTACGCTGCCTCGATAGCGTTTTTGTAGGTTGCGGTGTTTTTGCTCTGCAAATCGCTACCCCAAAATCTGTGGCGGTTTTCTCTGCCGTTGTAGGCAGGGTCAACGTAAGCTACGCCGTTTTTTTCGTAGTTTGCCGCTTGATTAGGACGGTAGACCGTCTTGGCAGGAAACAGCCCCAAAATATACGCCATACTGCCTATATGATCGGAGTCCGAGTGCGTCATTATGCAGTAATCAAAGTAGTCAATCGGAGTATTGTCGTCGTCCAAAATAGTGTCGTTTATGTACGTTTCTAATTTCTGCTTAACTTCCGCACGGTTTTCTCCAGCGTCAATCAGCATATTGCGGTCGTCGGGAAGCTCAACTATACACGCGTCGCCCTGTCCCACGTCCACGAAATGCACCTTAAGGTTGCCGTCCAGCGTTTCAATAACGTTGCCGTCCTGGTCGTGCAGGGTGGAATTGACCTCGTCGGTTTTGAGTCCCAACGCGTAATTAATTTTTTCTTCAAATAAAAAGCCCGCACCCACGATAGCTACGATAACGAGCAGTGCGATGAAGCGCGCTTTCCAATGGTATTTGTCGTATCTCTTTTTGTAATTCTTTTTCTTTTTAGCCAAGGTAATATCTCCCAAAAATTTTGTTCATCTTCTTGCTAAACGTACAAAAAACCGCATACGTATACGATTTTTCGTGACAAGCGACTTTGCAAAAACGGTTAGTGCTTTTTGAATTTGCTGATGCGTTTATTAAACAAGCGCTTGATTTCGGCAATTTTTGCGTGCGCGCTTTCGTAACCGCGCTGCATCATAATTTCGTAGCCCTCCTTGCTGGCGGAGCTGAACTGCGAGGTGTCGGTGGCAATCACGACGTCTGAATAAACGTAACCGCTCTCCGACGCTTTTTTTAGCGCGATGGATAGCGTAGCCTTGAGTATGTCTACTACCTTTAGCTCGCTCGTGCCCTGACCGCGCGTAGGGTTAACGTCCACCGTAACCACAACGTCCGCGCCCAGCATGCGACAAACGTCCGCAGGAATATTGTTTAGCAAACCGCCGTCAACCAGGTGCTTGTCGCCCAAAACGGTGGGCTTAAAGATTATCGGAACGGCGCAGGACGCACTGACCGCGTCGACGATTCTGCCCGAATCAAAAATCACTTGCTTCGCCGTGACCAAATCCACCGCAACGGCGGCGAACTTGATTTTCGTGTCCTTAATATCCGCGTCACCCACGAGCGGGCGAATTGCCTCACCGATATTAGTGCTTGGCGAAGGAAACAGCAACGAACCGCCGTGAATGTCTTTTAGCTCCAACGCGTGCGAAAATTCTATCATTTTGCTCGTCGAAATGCCCATAGCGTACAGTGAGCCCACCAAGCTTCCCACGCTGGTGCCCACGCAAATATCAAATTTTATGCCCGCTTCTTCAAAAGCCTTTAGCGCGCCGACGTGAGCAAAGCCTCTTGCTCCGCCACCGCCCAGGCATAGCGCAGTTACGGGAGGCCGGGAAAAGATGCTCATTGAGCCACGACCTTAACCTTGAGCGGACCGCTTACCTCGGCGTAAGCCTTGATGGTAACCACGTAATCGCCCACGGATTTGATAGGCTCGGACAAAACGATTTTCTTTTTGTCGATATCGTAGCCCATCTTGGAAAGCGCATCCGAGATATTTTGGCTGGTGAGCGCACCGAACATCTTACCGTTTTCGCTGACCTTGACCTCGAGCGTAACGACAACGTCCTTAAGCTTTGCGATAAGCTCGGCAGCCTCGGCTTTTTCTACGGCTTTGCGGTGCTCTTCTGCCTTTTTAGCGATGGTAACGCTGTTGACAAGAGTGGAGCTTGCAACGACCGCAAGATTGTTCTTTATCAAAAAGTTGCGCGCGTATCCGTCGCTGACTTCGATAACGTCGTTCTTTTTTCCCTGACCTTTTACGTCTTTTAAAAGCAAAACTTTCATAAAAACTCCTTTTGCGGTAAGAAGCTACCGCGGTTGATAGTAAATCAATTTTGGCTTAATGGAAGGCGAATCTCTTGCAACAGCTCCCATAAGCTCTTATCGGTTTCCGTATATAATTTTACAGTAATATACGCAGTTTGTCAAGTCGCATTTGCGCTAAAGTGTGGCGGTTATAATAACGTCGGCATAGAATAAAAAGGCTCTCTTTTGGCAAAGATAATGGTACGGCGCTGAATCTTCAGTGCATGATAAACTATAAGGAGAGTTTTTATGAAGGATATCAAATGCGGACTTAAAACTTGTAAGTTCAACAAAGGCTACGGATGCACCGCCAAGCAAATTTCCGTCAGCAAAAATGCGGATTGTACAACCTACGTCGCAAAATCGGGCACACGTACCTCGGATTTTGAGGCAGGAACGGATTTTGCCAAGTCTAATTTCAGCGTGGATACCGCTGTCGGATGTCAGGCGGATTGCGTTTTTAACAAGCAAGGCTCTTGCGCCGCCGTGGGTATTACCGTAATGAGCGAGGACAGCTCCAACGCAGGTTGCCTCACCTTTTTGAAAAAATAACGTGCAGGTGCGATACCGCCGCTTTATCCGTGTTGCCCCGTAGGGCTCGTTGAGGATAAGAATTAGGTTAAACCACAAAAAAAGCACAATTAATAGTCGACAAAGCCTATCGTATAGCTTCGATAGGCTTTTTGCGATAAAAATTTATTTCCTCTTGACAAATTCGTGGGGGGGGGTATAATATGGTAAGGGGACTTGCTAAACTAAAAGCAGTCTACTAACTCGAAAGGAGGTTTTTTATGTCGGAAAATTTGTTGATTAAAAAGAAAAGTTTTAGAACTTTGATCATTTCAGTTTTTCTATGCGCTGTTTCATTGATTTTTAGCATTGTGGCGCTTGCCTCTGGCACTTACAAGACAGGTGATTTTTACGTAAAGATTAATTTTTACAATGCTATAATCGTCGCGTGCGTAATCGCGTGTTTTGTACTTTTTGTAAAAAACAAAGACAACTTGTCGAGGTTTTTGCCCATAACCGTGTTTTTTATTTTTATCGTCTGTGCGGTTGTTGAACGCACCAGTGTTTTTAAAACGGTTGACGGCTACAAAATTGATGCCAAAAATACGATACAATTTTTTGGAGTGCTATTCGCCAGCGGAAACATCTCGTCGTTTCTTATGTTATTTGCCGCGATTTTGCTGATTTTGAATCGTGACAAAAACAACACCGTAGTTTTTACTACAATTTGCTATATGATGCTGTCCTCGATATTCGACTTAATTTCGGGCGTTAGCACGTTTTTCATTTTTAAGTTGAGCAAGCTTACATCTCCTATGTTTTACCTGAAAAACGGAGCATTTGAATTTTTGACCTCAGCACCGATTTTCGTAGTGCTTCTTATCAACTGCCTGCCGCGCTTTAACCTCAAAAAGATGTTCCAAAAAGAGAGCCCAAAAGCTAACGAGGATCAGCTCGCCCAAATCGAAAATAATTTTAATGATATTTAATTACGAATGCCTTGCACCGTAAATCACGGCAAGTACGTAGCAACTAGCGACATCAAATTTGTGTCGAAATAATTTGTAAAAAATCTCTTTGTTGCCTATAGCGCAAAGAGGTTTTTGTTTTTGCAAAGATGCCGTGTTCTTTACAGTGCGTTGTCTTGCAGACCGTTGCGTTTGTGGGTAGGTATTGTTATTCTAGAAGCTTATTGGGGCGTGTGCTCGGATTCGAACCGGCGGCCTGTTCCTTAGCCGAGCAATCGGAGATTGCGAACGCCACGGAGCGCAAGCGAAGTATTACGAGTGGTTCGCGAGTAAAACAAAAAGCCCCTCGAAAATCGAGAAGCTTATTGGAGCGTCCTAGCTCGGATTCGAACCGGCGGCCTGT
>JAFQMX010000003.1 GCA_017396125.1 Clostridia bacterium | reverse complement strand
ATTGCTTCGGTTATCGGCAGATATTATTATATGGACAGAGATAACCGTTGGGAGCGCGTAAAGGAAGGCTACGACATGATGTATGCCGGAGTGGGAGCTCGATATGCAACCGCAGGCGAGGTTACTGCAAAGTCTTATGCCGAGGGAATTACCGACGAGTTTATCAGAGCGTCGGTGGTGGGCGATTACGACGGTGTAAAGGACGGTGATTCGGTTATCTTCTTTAACTTCCGTTCCGACAGAGCGAGAGAGATAACTAGAGCGGTTGTTTATCCTGATTTTGACAAGTTCGAAAGAGCGGGCGGTTACAAAAACGTGTTTTACGTTTGTATGACGCAGTATGACATTACTATCGAAAACGTTGTAATTGCGTTTCCACCTCGCAAGCTCGTCAACACTCTCGGCGAATATCTCGCAAAAATCGGCAAAACGCAGGTGCGTACTGCCGAAACCGAAAAATACGCTCACGTAACGTTCTTCTTTAACGGTGGAGTAGAACAGCCTAATGAGAACGAAACGCGTATTCTCGTGCCTTCGCCAAAGGTTCCAACCTACGATCTTCAGCCGGAGATGTCTGCGTATGAGGTTTGTGAAAAGGCGCTCGAGGTAGTGGGCAATACCGACGTGCTTATTATGAACTACGCAAACTGCGATATGGTTGGACATACCGGCGTGTTTGATGCAACCGTGAAGGCTGTAAAAACCGTGGATGAGTGCGTAGGCAAGGTTGTTGATGCAGTCGTTGCGACCGGAGGTACTGCGCTCGTGTTTGCTGACCACGGAAACGCTGAGCAAATGACCTTTGAAGACGGTAGCCCTTTAACCAGCCATACGACTAATCTCGTTCCGTTTTTGGTTTGTGGCGACAAGTACGCAGGAGCAAGCCTAGTGGAGGGCGGTGCGCTTTGCGACGTTGCGCCTACGCTTCTCGACGTGATGAATGTGCCACAGCCTGCTGAAATGACGGGCAAGAGCCTTATTAAAAAGTAAAATAATACTAAATATTGAAAATTTGATTTATCAAACGGAAAGACGTAGGTACATTGCTTGCGTCTTTTTATTATGTTGGATATAATATAAATTATGAAACGATTACTTTGCGTAATATGAAGTTTTAACAATCGAGGAGAAATATATGGATCGCAGTTATGAGGCGAGAAGGTTTTGCGACAGCGACGCAGTAGAAGTGTCGGATTTGATTGCAAGAACCTTGCGCACGGTTAGCATCAGGGACTATTCAAGCGAATACGTCGAGAATATAGTAAAAATGTTTGAGCCACAAAAGATTATAGATAGGGCGTCTTGGACGCATTTTTACGTTATTTGCGATCAAGGCAAGATAGTGGGATGCTGTGCAATAGGTCCGTATTACGACAAAAAAGACGAGAGTAGTTTTTTTAACGTTTTCGTTTTGCCTGAGTATCAAGGCAAAGGAGTGGGCGGTAAAATCATCCAAACACTGGAGAGCGACGAATTCTTTTTGCGCGCCAAGAGAGTGGAAGTTCCATCTTCTATAACAGCTGTTGAGTTCTACAAAAAATTCGGTTATAAATATAAAGAGGGCGGAGACGTTTTGGACCAAGATTTGCTGTTTCACTTAGAAAAATTCAGATAAAACACAGTAAAATTTGGGGTATACATGGAGAAAAACAAAGAATTAATTAGGTCTATAAAATTTACGCTTTTTTCGATAAGCGCAGGCGTGATACAAATAGGACTGTTCACGCTGTTAAACGAGCTAGTTAATTTAGATTATTGGGTGAGTTATATAACCAGCCTCGTTGCGTCGATTTTGTGGAATTTTACCATAAACCGCAAGGTGACGTTTAAGTCGTCGAACAACGTAAAAATTTCTATGCTGCTCGTATTTTTGTTTTACTTGGTGTTCACGCCAGTGTCCACGATATTGGGCGAGATTGCCGAGAATAATAACATAAACGAGTATATCGTTTTGGCGGTAACTATGGTGTCTAATTTCGTTTTGGAATATTTGTACACGAGATTCGTCGTTTACCGTAATTCCTGTGATACTGCGATAAGCAAAGCTCATGACGAGGTGGTGGAGTAAAAATATGGTAAATTTGCCTATAGAATTTGCGGAGAGAATGAAGAGACTTTTGGGGGAGGAGTACGAGGCTTTTTTGCAGTCGTACGATAGTACGCCCAGTCGCGCCTTGACCGTAAATACAAATAAAATAAGCGTGGAGAATTTTCGTGATATTTTCCCACAAAAAACTACCCCCATACCGTACGCAGAGGAGGGGCTTTATTTCGAGGGCGAGGAAAGGCTGGGACGCACTCCGCTTCATCATGCAGGCGCATTTTATTTGCAAGAGCCTTCGGCAATGATTCCCGTGGCTGCGGCGCAAATTCCCTCTGACGCTGTGGCTTTGGATTTGTGTGCAGCACCGGGCGGAAAAAGTATTATGCTTGCAAAGCGGCTAAAAAACGGTTGCCTAGTGAGTAACGAAATCAATCTGTCGAGAGCAAAAATCTTGTATTCTAATATCGAACGTATGGGGCTGAAAAACGTTGCCGTTACAAATAACGCGCCCAAGGATTTTGCAAAATATAAACAAACCTTTGACGTGATTTTGGTGGACGCTCCTTGTTCGGGTGAGGGTATGTTTCGCAAAGACGAGGATGCCGTTAGGATGTGGTCGGAGGCGTCGGTAAGAGGCTGTGCTCAAAGACAAACGGAGATTCTCGATAGTATAGTTGATTGCCTTAAACCTGGCGGACTGATAATATATTCTACGTGTACTTTTTCACAAGAGGAAAATGAGGGTGTAGTGACGGGATTTTTGGGCAAATATCCTGACTTTGTTTTGGAAAAACCGACGGACGAGGTAATAAAAATTACCGCGGAGTCCAAGGATTCTCCGTATATGCGAAGGGCATATCCGCACACTTGCGGTGGCGAGGGACAGTTTGTAGCGTTGCTCAGAAAAAGTGGTGAGCGTATGCCGAGCAGGCTGATTGATGTTAAAACTGCAAGTGCAAAAACTGTGAGTGCTTTTTTGAAGTCGATTGATCTCGAAATCAAGTACAAAATGGACGGAGATCGCGCAGAGACGGGAATTCCGTTGGATTTGCGCGGACTTAGAGTTGTTGCGAACGGAGTTTATCTTGGCAATACCGAAAAGAATTTTTTCAAGCCGTCACATCATTTTTTTACCGCGTACGGTGGAAATATGAAAAACAAATTTTTGCTTAACATTGGTGATACCGAAAAATATCTCAGGGGTGAGGAGTTGATTTGCGACAATAACAACGGTTACTGTGCAGTGATTTGCGAAGGACTGACCTTGGGGGGTGGCAAGGTGAGCGAGGGCAGACTGAAAAATCTTTACCCAAAAGGCTTGCGAAATTTCAAATAAATTTGCCTAAAAATAAAAAAATGCCCTTTAAACTGATTATCAATTTGATTAAACGGTAATTTTCGCTTGATTTAGTTTGATAAGTGGAGTATAATAGATATACTTGAATCTATTTAAAAGGAAAATTGTCAATGAGTGTATTCTTTTGTGATACTAATTGTGAATTAACCTATGAAATTTTTTCGCAACTTAACATCGAGTTGATTAAGATGCCGTATTCCATAGGTGACGATATAAAATTCTATGACCTTGGCAAGGACTGGGACAGTAACAGCTTTTTTGCGCAAATGCGTGATGGTGCGGTGCCGAAGACGCAGGCACTTAACGAGTATGACTACACCGAGTATTTTGAGCCATTTCTCAAACAGGGCGAAGATATTTTATACGTAAGCTTTTCGCATCAGATGAGCGGAACTTTTCAGCAAATGAATGCCGCTATAAACAATCTCAAACAAACTTATCCTGATCGTAAAATTACCGTTGTAGATACTAAGGGTATCAGTATGGCAGCGGGTATTGTGGTTTATTACGCTGCGCTAAAGCATAACGAAGGTGCAAGCGATGAAGAGGTTTGCAAATTCGTAGAATCTTTGCGTGAAAAGGTGAAATGCCATTTTACCGTAGGTGATCTCGTATATCTCAAGCGTGGTGGCAGAATCAGTTCTTTCAAGGCCGCTATGGGTACTTTGCTTGGAATCAAGCCTATAATTTCCATTACAGACGAGGGCAAACTCGAAAACGATGACAAGGCAAAGGGCAGAAAATCATCTATCAAGCGTCTCGTAGAGCTTTTGGAGGAGAATGGTGTAGATACTTCTTATCCAATAACTATTCTTAATGCGGATTGTTTGCCTGATGCGCAGTTTGCCGAAGAACTTATAAAAGAAAAGTATGCTGACGCAAAGGTTAATCACCATTTCGTCGGACCGGTTATAGGCAGTCATTGCGGACCTGATACGGTTGGAATAATTTACGTTATAAAATAATTTTTCGGCATAAGTAAATATCAATCGGCACAACTAATTTTACCAACAAGGAGATTCCGTCGTTGAACGTATTTGATGTACTCAAAGCAAGAGGATTTATAAAGCAAACTGTTTATGAAGAGGATATGTATCGCATGCTTGATAGCGAAAAAGTTCCTTTTTACGTGGGATTCGATCCTACGGCTGACAGCTTGCACATTGGTCATTACATACCCGTAATGGCTATGGCGCATATGCAAAAATTCGGTCACAAGCCTATCGTTCTCGTGGGCGGTGGTACTGCTATGGTGGGAGATCCGTCGGGCAGAACTGATATGCGTTCTATGATGACGACGGAAACTATCGAAAATAACTGCAAGGCTTTTTATAAGCAACTTGGTAGATTTCTCGATTTTGAGGGCGAAAACAAAGCGATTATGGTCAATAACGCAGAGTGGCTCAGACCGCTTAACTATATTGACTTCATAAGAGAAATAGGCGTGTATTTTTCGGTTAACAAGATGCTTACCGCAGAGTGTTACCGTTCGCGTATGGAAAAAGGTTTGAGCTTTTTGGAGTTCAACTACATGCTTATGCAGGGCTACGATTTCTTGGAGTTGTTCCGCAGATACGGTTGCAAGTTGCAACTTGGTGGAAACGACCAGTGGAATAATATGCTTGCCGGCGCAGACCTGATTAGACGTAAGGAAAGACAAGACGCTTTTGCTATGACCTTTACGCTTTTGGAGACTTCGGACGGCAAAAAAATGGGCAAGACAGCAAAGGGCGCGCTTTGGTTGGACGAAAACAAGACTACGCCGTACGAGTTCTTCCAATATTTCCGCAACGTTGAGGACGTAAAGGTAGAGGAATGCCTCAAACTTCTTACTTTCGTGGAGCTTGAAGAAATCGAGGAGCTTTGTAAATATAAAGATGAAAGAATTAACGAAGCTAAAATTCGTTTGGCTTACGAGGTGACCAAACTCGTTCACGGCGAGGCTGCTGCCGAAAAGGCAAAGGCGGAGGCTGCGGCGAATTTTTCTGGCAATACCGGGAATATGAGCGTCGTAGAAGTATCGGCGGATGATCCACTCGTTGTTGACCTTATGGTGCTTGCAGGAGTTTGCACGTCCAAGAGTGAGGCTCGCAGACTTATCGAAGGCGGTGGCGTAAAGATTAACGACAGCAAGGTCGAAGGTGTAGGCGTAAAGGTTTCGGATCTTACCTCGGACAGCGAATTCATTTTGCATAAGGGCAAAAAAGTTCATCTAAAAGTTTGCCTCAAATGAGATATATTACCGCAAAAGACAATTACATCGAAACGGTAATTTCCAAATCCCGATTTTTGACTTACGTATACGAAATAGAGGATGCGGAGGACGCACAGCAAAAGCTAAGCGTCTTGCGAAAGAAATATTACGACAGCACGCATATTTGTTATGCTTATATATCGGATACGTTGGGCAACGAGTTCAAGTTTTCCGACGACGGCGAGCCTGCGGGTACGGCAGGAATACCAATTTACGAAGCAATAAAAAACGGCGGCTACAGGCGCACGCTTGTTGCGGTAGTCAGGTATTTCGGCGGAATAAAATTAGGTGCAGGCGGTTTGGTCAGAGCGTACAGCGGATGTGCGGCGCAGTGCTTGGACAGCGCGGACAAAGGCGAGTTTGTTTCCAGCATCGTTTATGAAATTTGCTTTGATATAGGCCTGTATTCCAAGGTTTCCCGCATGCTAAAGGGCAAGAGTAAAATTCTGGATCAGATTTTTCTCGAAAAGGTTACCTTAAAGGTGGCAATGCCCGAGGAAACCGATTTAAAGTTCCTCGAAGACGGTACTTGCGGTCAATGTAAAATAACACAAATCAGTCGTGAATTTTTCGATTACGGTACGAATTTGCAGTACTAATCGAAAATTTGCAACACAAATAAAAAATATTAAATTTCAGGAGTATAAAAATGGAACTTAAGATTACTAAAACCACCAATCCTAAGACTAAACCAGAAGGCGCACTCGGATTCGGAAAGTATTTTACCGATCATATGTTTGTTATGCAGTATGACAATGGTCAGTGGCATGATGCTCGTATCGAGCCATGGCGTAATTTTGAACTTGCACCATCTGCGTCGATTTTGCACTATGCACAGGGTGTATTCGAGGGATGTAAAGCGTTCAAAAACGAGAAGGGCGAAGTTCGTTTCTTCCGTTTGAGAGACAACCTCAAGCGTATGAATAACAGCGCAGACAGAATTTGTATGCCTGAATTCGACATGGATTTTGTTTACAACGCAATCAGAGAACTCGTTTTGATCGACGAAGATTGGATGCCAACCGCAGAAAACTGCGCACTCTACATCAGACCTTCTATGATTGCAACCGAGCCGGCTCTAGGCGTTCACGCGTCTGTTAGCTACATCTTCTTCGTAATCCTCAGCCCAGTAGGTTCTTACTACGGCAAGACTGAGCCTGTTAACCTCTTCGTAGAAGAAAACTACGTTAGAGCAGCAGTTGGCGGTACCGGTGGACACAAGGTTATCGGTAACTACGCAGCTAGCTTGAAGGCAGGTGAAAAGGCTAAGGCTAACGGCTACGACCAGGCTATGTGGTTGGATGCAAAAGAGCACAGATTCGTAGAAGAAGTTGGTGCAATGAACATCTTCTTTGTTATGGACGGTGTTGTTTACACTCCTGAGCTTCGCGGAAGTATTCTTCCGGGAATCACCAGAAACAGTATCATCACCTTGCTTAAAGATAGAGGATATACCGTTAACGAGACTCAGGTTGATATCTATGATGTTCGTGATGCTGCTAAAGAAGGCAGACTTACCGAAGTCTTCGGTTCCGGTACTGCAGCAGTAGTTTCTCCAGTAGGCAAATTCTGCTTCCAGGGCGTTGACTATACCGTAGGCAACGGTAAGATGGGTCCTATCGCTAAGGAAATGTACGACGAAGTTTGTGGAATTCAGCGTGGTAGAAAGGCTGATTCATACGGCTGGGTAGATATTATTAAGAAATAATATTTTTGCAAAATAACTTTGCGGCGTTGGTTAATTCCAGCGCCGTTTTTGTTTGCAAAAAAATAATGGCAAATGCGTAAAGTGATATAAATATTTTTACTATTGTTTTTTATAAAAGCGTATAATTTTTACCATATCGCTTGACGGACGAAAAATATGTGCTATACTATTAATATAAGGTTTGTAATTTTTATTAGAGAAGGATATACATTTGGTGATTGGAATGAATTAGTAAATGGAAGTTAAGAAAAGTATGAGGTAACAGAGCGTAACAATGATAAAGTGGCGTTTTTAAGTCATGAGCAAGCTAAAGTAGAGTCTGGAACAATAATGTGCCCAATTTGGTTGGCTGAATAAAAATTTTCAAATTAAAAATTAAATATAGGAGAGATAGAATGATTAAAAGAATAATAAGTTTAATACTTGTGTTAGCGTTAAGTATGAGTATGTTTATGCTAGTGGGGTGTGGAGTGGAAAATAATAAACGCACGACAAAAGACGGAATAGTATATTATTTGAGTGATGAATCTGGGGAACTAGGAGCATATATTTTAGATTTACCAGATAAAGAAGAAGTAGTAATACCGGAGTATGTTGATGGATATAAAGTGTTGCAACTAGGATATTATGAAAAAGGATACATGTATACTGAAGTACATACAGTAAGCGAGTCGAAAATAAAGAAATTGACGATACAACATGATGTAGTTCCTTATTCAGTGGATTTTAATTCATTAGAAACTATAATTTATATTGATATTGTATATTGTTTTATCACACGTGGAATTAAAACTTTGAAACTTTCTTCTAAGCATACATATAGTTATAATCAAAATAGTTGCGTTAATATAGAAATACAAAAAGGCAATCAAAATTATGATTTAAGTAATCTATTAATTAAATGTTTTGAGATAGATAAAAATGTAAAAGTAATAGAAGCGGGAGTGTTTGATGGATTAGAGGGAACAATTATAAGGACGTCATATGAAAGCAAACCCGAAGGTTGGGAGGATGGCTGGAATGGTAACTGCCAAGTAGAATGGGGCGTAAATTTAGATTAAAATATAATTATCACCTATCTTATAATGAGAAAAAGGCAAGTGATTTTATGACCACTTGCTTTTTTTGTAGTGATTTAATTGCGCTAAAAATTCAGTACCATACCATAGTTGTGCTTACAAAAAATACTTGGACAAAATTCCCATAATTTCATCAGATGCAAATTTACTGATTGGTTTCAGATGTTCTGCAGGTGATTTTCTGTTTCCGTAAAGGCTCATAATCGTTTGTGCGTCCAGCCCCTTGCCTGATGCTAGCATAGATATCATATCCATAGCACCGTTTTTCATTTCGGTGCTTTTTTGCGTACCCGATAGTGAAGAAAGCAGGGTGGTTATATCGGCATTTTTGCCTTGAGCCATAAGCGAGAGAAGATTAGTAATATCCATTTTATCCTCCATTCACTATTATATTTATTCGCGCATATTAATAAAGTAAACAACAAAATAAAGGAGAGAGCAAAATGCGACGGCTAAAAAATTTTTCTTCACCCAAATCATCCGCTTCGGGAGTTCCCAACGATATAATGAAAAAGTACGGTGGAATGGGCGAGGATCAGCTTGTGGATGAGCTTATGAAAAAGGTGAGAGAGCAGAAAGAAAACGGAAGCTATGACGAGGCACAAATGCAAAATTTTGTTAAGCTAATTTCTCCCCACTTGAGTGATGCGCAACGAAAAAAACTTATGTCTTTGATAAGCGCCATGAACAAGGAGTAGCTCTCAATTAAAAGAGGAAATTTCGTGCAATGCTCGGGTCAAAAAGTCAATGTCTTTGTAGGAATTGTCTACGCCAAGCGACACGCGCACCATGCCGATCTTTTCCGTAGCATAGTATTTGTGGGTTAGTGGAGCGCAGTGCAATCCGCTTCGTACAGCAATATCATATTGCTCGTTCAGGATTTCACCCACCTCCATAGAGGTGTAATTTTCGATATTAAAGCTAATTATGCCTGACATAGATACAGTATCTGAGTAAATTTTTAGCTTTTTTACCGATTTTAGCTGCTCGAGAGCGTAAGATTGAAGCTCGCGTAATTTAGCACAATTTTCGTCAAAGCACCGATTGGTATAATCAATAGCGGCGCATAGAGAGGCGATTCCCGGAGTGTTGAGCGTGCCTACCTCCAAGCCTTCGGGAATTTCGCGTGGCTGATCAAGGCTAAGCGAAGAAGTACCTGTGCCACCCATTTTTATTGGAAAAAGCTCGGCGTGAGGTGCAACCGCCAAAAAGCCTATTCCTTGCATTGCATGCAAGCCTTTGTGCGGTGCCCCCGCAAGAAAGGTTATCTTGCATTGTTGCATATCTACATTTTTGTACCCCAAACTTTGTGCGCAGTCCACGAGGAAAGTAACGCCCTTTTTGTAGCAAAATTTTCCGATGGATTCTATATCAAGAGTCTTGCCCGTAACGTTGCTCACGTGTGTAACAGCAACCATTTTTGTAGAAGAATTTACGGCGCGGATTATCGACGCTTCGTCGGGGGCGGTGTATATAATGGAAATTTTGCCGAGAGCTTTCAGATGGTTTAGCGGGCGCAAAACGCTGTTGTGCTCGGTAACTGTGGTTACTACGTTGCCCGAAAGGTTACTGCCAAGTATTGCTAGATTTAGTGCCTCGCTACATCCGGAAGTAAAAATGACTCTGTCGCTGTCGCAGTTTACTAATTTTGCAACTTTTTTTCGTGTGGCAAAAACCAACTTTTCAGCAGATTGCGCCAGTCTGTGAGAGCCTCTACCGCCATTTGCCGACAAAAATTTCAGCGTATTGCACACGGCGTTTACAACCTCCGGGGGCTTGTAAAAAGTGGTTGCGGAATTGTCTAAATAAATCATAACACTTTCTCCGAGCAAAAAATATAATGTACTAATATTATATTTTGGCAAACCAAAATTAACACTAAATTTTACCAAGGGGAAAGCTTTATGTACTATATTTTTGTATTCAGAGCAAGGGGGAGCGCGTATAAATTTTACGAAAGGCTACGGGTAGAGGGAATTGTTGCGTCAATAATAAGCACTCCGTTTTTGAGTAACGGAGGGTGCTCGCTATCGGTAAGAGTGCGAGAAGAATATTATGATAGAGCAAATATGATTCTTATGAAAACAAAACCGCCTTTTTTCGTGGGCAAATATTATACCCTGAGCGAAAACGGAAAAACGGCTTATCGCAAGCTATAGTTAGACGAAAACTGCCTTAATTTGGGCAGTTTTTTTGTTTGCGCTCAAAATAGTGAGAGCGATGATGAAAAAATCAAATAAAAACGCGCGTAATTGTTATTTTCGTTACGCGTTTGTTTACAATTTTCTTTTTTTGTGATACAATCTACTCGTGGTAGTGTGAGCTACGCAGAATAGATATTTTAGTGACGGTGCAATTTATGACTAATGAAAAAGCCAACGAAATTTTGGCGCTTTTGGAGCAAAAATACCCCGAAGCACATTGCGAGCTTGATTACGAAACGAATTTTCAACTTCTCGTGGCGGTTATTCTCAGTGCGCAGTGCACTGATAAACGCGTAAACAAGGTTACGAAAGAGCTGTTTAAAATTGCTTCGACGGCGCAAGAATTTGCAGTGATGAGCGAGGAAGAGCTTCAACCACTGATATTCAGCTGTGGTTTTTACCGCAACAAAGCAAAGAGTATAATAAGCGCAAGCAAGGATATCGTGCAGCGCTTTGATGGTAAAGTGCCGTCGGATTTTGACAGTCTGCTGTCACTCAAAGGCGTAGGACGAAAGACGGCAAACGTTATGATGAGCGTTGCTTTCAACGAGCCTGCAATCGCCGTGGATACGCATGTATTCCGCGTAAGTAACAGGCTGGGTTTGAGCAACGGCAAAACTCCTTTTGAGGTGGAAAAAGATCTGAGCATAATGCTAAGTCCCGAGGTTCAGGGCAAGGCGCACCACTTGTTGATTTTTCACGGAAGATACTGTTGCAAATCACAGCGACCACTTTGTTCGGATTGTCCGTTGACAAACGAGTGTATTTATATTAAAAACAGCAAATAATAACAGCGCATCATACAAAAGAATTGCGCAAAAAGGAAAAATATGTTTGTAGACAAAGCGAAAATAATTATTAGAGCAGGTTGTGGCGGAAACGGTTGCACTTCGTTTTACACCGAAAAGTACGTTGCAAAGGGCGGTCCTGACGGCGGTGACGGTGGCAAGGGCGGAAGCATAATCTTTCAGGCGGATAAAACTAAAAGTTCGCTAGTTGATTTTCAGTTCTCCCAGCATTTCAAGGCGCAGGACGGCGAAAACGGTACTGGAAAATACTGCCACGGAAAAAACGGTGAAGATTTGGTAATAAAAGTTCCGCTTGGCACGGTTATTCGCGATGAGGAAAGCGGAAATATAATTTGCGATATGTTTGACGACGGGCAGAGAATTACCGTACTAAAAGGCGGAGAGGGCGGAAAAGGAAACGCTAGATTTAAAACTTCTCGCCGTCAAGCACCTAGATTTGCTCAGCGCGGAGAGAGAACCGAAGAACACGCAGTAATTTTGGAACTTAAGACGATTGCAGATGTGGGGCTTTTGGGCTACCCTAACGTAGGCAAATCTACGCTTTTGTCGGTTATCAGCAAGGCAAAGCCAAAGATTGCAAACTATCATTTTACTACGCTCAGCCCTAATCTCGGAGTAGTTGAATTCCGTGGCGAAAGATTCGTAGTGGCGGATATTCCAGGACTTATCGATGGTGCGGGTGACGGCGCGGGATTGGGATTTGATTTCTTGCGTCACATTGACCGCACGAGACTGCTTGTTCATCTCGTAGACATTTCGGGTAGCGAGGGTAGAGTGCCTATCGACGACTTTCGCCAGATAAACAAAGAACTAAAAAAATACAACAAGGATCTCGTTTCCGTTCCGCAAGTTATTGCTTTGAGCAAGGCCGACATGGCAACCGACGAGCAAATTAAGGAATTTAAAAAGCACATAAGAGGCAAAAAAGTCGTGCCTATATGCGCAATTACTCACGAGGGAGTAAACGAACTTTTGGGAGCAATTTGCGATGCGTTAAGCAAGCTTCCGCCTGTTGAACCGCTGGATTATATTCCATTTGAGTACAAAAAGCCTAGCAAAGACGGATTCGAAATTTTTCGCTATGATGACGGTAGCTTTGGCGTTGAGGGCGGACTTATCAACGAGCTCTCGCGTAATGTTTCCATCGACGACTATGACAGCTTTGCTTATTTCCAAAAGCAGCTCAAAGAAAAGGGTATCATAAAGGCGCTTGTAAAATCGGGCGCAAAAGATGGCGACACCATACGAGTTATGGATATTGAATTTGAGTTCGTGGAGTAACCTATGACGACTGCGTTGTTTGGTGGAAGTTTTGATCCCGTTCACAACGGACACCAAGATTTGATCAAAAGGCTGAGCCGAATTTTTGACAGAGTGGTAATTATGCCCACGGCTGTTTCGCCGTTTAAAATGCAGGGTGGTAGCGCGTCGGCACAGCACCGACTTGCTATGCTAAGGCTGTGTGATTTTGCTAATAACGTAGCGATTTCGGACTACGAGATTTCCAAAGGCGGGGTTAGCTATACCGCCGACACCTTGCGTTACTTGACTGAGAGCGGATATCAAAATTTGAGCGTTGTCATAGGTAGTGAAGAACTGCCAAACTTATACAAGTGGAAGGATGCAGACTACCTTAAGAAGTTTAAATTTTTTGTAGTGCCTCGTCCCGGATTTATCGTAAGCGACACCGCGCAAAAGAGTGAATTTAATTATACGATTGCTGATTTTGAGGGCTTGGACGTTTCGTCGGCTATGCTGAAGGTGGACGTTGCTTTTGGCAAATTACCTACCACTCCACTAGCCGTTGCTGGCTATATTTCAAAAAACGGCTTGTATTCTCATCTAAAAAAATATACCGATGCGTACGAGGTTTTTGGACTTAAAAGTGGTCGAATCGAGCATACCTATCGCTGCATAAAGGCGGGAATCGCGCTTGCAAAAAGATTCAATGCGGATATAAACAAAGTTGTTCTTGCGTTGGTGCTTCATGATATCGGCAAGTATACCGACAGGGAAAAACTGAAAAAAAAGAGCATATATACGCAAGATTTTATCGAAGCGTTGCCCGAGCCTCTTAGACATGCATATTACAGCGAAGCGATAGCAAAGCAGTATTTTGGTATAGAGGATAAGTCGGTCTTATCGGCAATTCGCAATCATACCACTTGCGACTGCGATATGGACGAAGTGGCGGAGATTACCGCGCTTGCGGACTATATCGAGGACGGACGCGACTTTGAGGGCGTGGATTTGGTTAGGCGCACGGCGCAAATTTCTTTAAAAAAAGCCATGATGGTTATGCTGAAAACAACGCTGGATTATCTTCAATCCCAAAATGCCGACATTGGCGAAAAGTCGTTTTTGGCGTATGAATTTTACAAAAAAGAGTGCGAAAATTAAATTGCACGTTGATAAAATATATTAATACAATAAGAAAAGAGGGACAATATGGACATCAAAAAACTTGTTATGAAAGAAGAAGTACCTTCGATACAAACTCCCGAGGAGCTTGCAGAAAAAATTGCGTCTTTTTTGCTGGACAAAAAGGCAAAGGACATTAAAATTATTAATCTCAAGGGCAAGACCATAGTTTCGGATTATTTCGTGGTTTGCTCGGCGACTTCCACCACTCATGTGCGCGCGCTTGCCGACTACGTTGACGAAAAGCTCAGCAAGGAATATGGCCTTGAGCCACGTGGCAGAGATTTTGATACCAAGTGGGTAGCGGTGGACTATAACAGCGTAATTTTGCACGTTTTCCACCACGAAACTCGCGAGTTCTATAATCTCGAAAGATTGTGGGACGACGGTGACAATATAAGAATTATCTAAAGTCTAAATTACAAAAGAGGAATTTTTATGGCTTGGGAAATAGAATTTATAAAAAATTTGCAGGCGGCGGGCAATAAATTTACCGACACGCTCATGCATATCGTCACTCAAGCGGGCGATGAAATGTTTTTTATGCTTATTGCTGTGGTTTTGTACTGGTGCATAAGCAAAAAAGCGGGCTACAAATTTCTCAACGTTTTTGCCGTAGGACAAATTTTCGTGGGCGGAATAAAGGCTTTGGTTAAGCGCCCAAGACCTTATACCTTGGACGGAATAGAGGCGATAAAAGCCAAAACAGAGGGGTATTCGTATCCTAGCGGTCACTCACATAATATCGTCAACATAACCTACCAACTTTCGCAATACGTAAAACGCGAAAAAAAGAATAAGCTTTTTCGTTATTTTGTGGGAGTAGGCGCAGTTTTGTCGGCGCTGGTGCTTTTTAGCCGAGTTTATCTCGGTCAGCATTATCCCACCGATGTAATTTCTGGCGCGCTTTTGGGTGTGCTTTCGGCGGTGCTTGCAGGAATGGCTTTTGATGCGTTAAAGGACAGAGAAGATTTAATTTTCGTGGTGGTTTTTCCGCTAAGTGTGCTTTTGGCATTTGTGGTTATAATTTTCGGTATAGATTCGGCTGCGGGAACGGTCAAGGTGTGCGGAATGTACGGTTCGGCAACCTTGTGTTACTATTTGGAAAAAAAATTCGTGCGCTATGAAATACCAAAGTTTAATTTTGGCAAAGCTTTGAGAAAAATTGTGCTTGGATTGGCAGTTTTGCTTTTGGTAAAAGAAGGATTGAAGCCGTTGTTTGCCTCGTTTTTGACGGAGGGTAGCGTGGGATTCATGATTTTACATGAATACTTTAGATATTTTTTGCTCAGCGCGTGTGCTATTTTGGCTTGTCCGTATATCTACAAAAAACTTGAAATATAGTGCTGAAATTATTGACAGCAGGTACGTAAAATGATAAAATTAATACGAAACTTAGGGGCGAGGCGTAATTCCTCACCGACGGTACAGTCCGTGAAACCTCTTTTTGAGGTCCGATTGGGTGAAATTCCCAAACCGACAGTTATAGTCTGGATGGTATAAGTTCGTTTGCATATTTCGCATGCATTTTGACGCTCCTAGTCTAAAGGAGTGTTTTTTTATGCCAAACAAAAGAAAAACTTCAATAACCGTCCTTGCTGTGCTTGCAGGGTTAATACTTATTGCTACGGTTGCATTTTGTATTGTTGCTAGCAGCAAAGGTGTGAGCGGAGTTAACATAATCAAAATTGCCTTGATTATGGTGATTTGCGCCGTAGTATGTGGAATTGCCATATCGGGCATTGCAACCTATCGTCCGCACGAGCAGTATTTTTCTACTCAGAGAATAACTAAGCTTGCTGTATTTTCGGCGTTGTCGTATCTACTGTATATGTTTGTAAAATTCCCGTTGCCAATGCTGTTTCCTGCATTTTTGGATATCCAAATATCCGACGTGCCGGCGTTGCTTGCAGGATTTATGATGGGACCCGTAAGCGGAGCAATCGTAGTTGCAATAAAGATTGCGTTAAAATTGCCGTTTTCTACTACCGGCATGGTGGGAGAGCTGGGTGATTTGATTATGGGAATAGCTTTCGTAGTTCCTGCGGCAATAATTTATCACCGCTTCCACAACAAAAAAGGTGCGATTTTGAGCCTTGCGATAGGGGAAATTTGTTGTATAATCGTAGCGATTATAGTCAACCGTTTCGTGCTCATTCCGTTCTATGCACTGATATTTGACGGTGGAATGCAGGCAGTTGCAGGCATGATGAAATCGCTTTACCAAAACATAACGGCGCAAAATCTGTATGATTACTATTTGTGGCTGGCAGTGCTACCGTTTAATTTGTTGAGATGTACGCTGTGCGCGCTGATTACCTTTTTTATGTACAAGGCGCTGAGCAGAATGTTCGATAAAATTATTCCACAAAAGAAGAGCAAGGTTGCGCAAGACGACAATTCGCAAGACTGCGCAAGCGAGAATTGACTAAGAGATAAAAGGACGGAAACTAAAAAATCCGTTCTTTTTTTTGTCGCTCTTTTTCTAAAGCAGCGCGCGCTTTTGCAGATAGAATACAATTTGCTTGCGCAAGTGCCGATAAAAGTGTATAATATTATTATGAAAGTTTTTCGCAGTAATAATGAAAAAGATACCTTTGAACTGGGTAAAAAAGTGGGCGAAACGCTGTTGGGCGGAGAGATAATTACGCTACAGGGCGACCTTGGCGCAGGAAAAACTGTTTTTACCAAGGGGCTTGCACAGGTTTTGGGAATAGAAGATGAAATAAAAAGCCCAACCTTTACTTATATGATAATTTACGAGGGGGAAAAGTTATCGCTTTTTCATTATGACGCGTACAGGTTGCAAAGCGGTGATGAAGCGGAAGAGCGCGGGCTTACCGAGTACTTTGGCGACAAATCCGGAGTGTGCGTAGTGGAGTGGCCACAAAATATAGAAAGTTGCTTTGAATGGCACAGGGTTATAAAAATCAATATCAATTATATAGACGAAAATACAAGGGAGATTACTATAGATGACTAGCAAGGAAAGAGCGTTTTTGAGAGCCAAAGCTTCTACCGAAGAAGCAATTTTCCAGATAGGAAAGGGTGGACTTAACGAAAATATGATTAATTCGCTCAGCGAGGCGCTCGATAAGAGAGAAATAGTTAAGATTACCGTTTTGCGCAACTGCGACGGTGACCAAAAGGAGCTTATGGGCGAGCTTTGCGTCGCACTTGGCGCTCAGCCTGTTTGCACTATCGGCAACAAAATCGTACTCTATCGCTTTAGCAAAGAACTTAAAGAACATTTGCTGGGCAATTAATTTATCAAAAATATGAGTTATAACGCTTTGGTTATAAATACGGCGTCGGATATTACCGAGGTCGCCGTCATAAAAGGCAACGAAAAGTTTTATAAAGCACAAGAAGGCAAGAATAAGACCTCCAAGGTACTTTTTCCGCTTATCGACGAGCTTATGAATCAGGCGGGTTTACGAACCGAGGATTTGGATTATTTGGGTTGCGTAGTGGGACCGGGTTCTTTTACCGGTATTCGCATAGGCGTTACGGCTGTGCGCGCCATGGCGTACGCTCACCATATAAAATGCGTGCCCGTAACTTATTTCGACGTGCTTGCATATAATTTTAGCGGAGAAAAAATCGCTGTCGTTACGGATGCGGGAAGCGGTGTTTGCTACGTTTCGGCAAACGGTCAGCAAACGGTGATGAGAGAGGCTGATGCGTTGGAATTTTGTAAAAGCAACGGTTATACCTTGGTCACGGACAAAAGGCGATTGGAGTTTGAAGATATACGATATATCGACGGACATTTGGTGGGAGCGTTTAGTCAGTCGATAGACAAGGCGTGCGACTTCGAACAAATCGTTCCTATTTATTTGCGAAAACCGCAAGCCGAGCGCAAAGAAGGCGATTTATGATTAGTCTTGCAACGACGAACGATATTGCGGAAATTTGCAGGCTTGAGCAAGAAAATATGCCACATCCGTATTCGCAAAAGATGGTGGAAGAACTTTTTTGCAACGAGCGTGTAAAAGTGCTTAAAGCCGTCAAAAATAACAGGATTGTGGGATACGTAAGCGCCGAAACTGTTTTTGACGAGTCGTCTATAAACAACGTGGCGGTGGACGGGGCCTTTCGCCGTCAGGGGATTGGCGACGCGCTGCTTGGCGAGCTGAAAGTTCAGCTGCGCGGGGTTGGCGCGCAAAAGATTTTTTTGGAAGTCGCCTCCAGAAATTTGCCTGCAATCAGGCTTTATGAAAAAAATGGATTTAAGCAAATTAGCGTGCGAAAGGGCTATTACGGCGACGACGACGCAATAATTATGCAATACGATATGTAAATTAAGGGGTAAAAGATGTTTTCCGAAATTAACGGACTAAAAATCTTTTACGAAAGACATCTTGGCGCGGACGCAGTCGTGGTTATGCACGGCTGGGGCGGTAGCCATAAAACGACGAAATGTATATACGAATTGCTGGGCAAATGGAATTATGACGTTATTAATATCGATTTCCCGGGGTTTGGCGACAGCGATGAGCCCAAGGACTTCGGAATTTACGATTACGCTCAGGTTGTCCAAGACTTGGCAAAAAAATTGAAGCTGAACTCGGTTACGCTCGTAGGCCACAGCTTTGGCGGAAGAGTAGCGTTGATTTTGGCAAACAAGCCGTGGGTAAAACGCATAGTTCTCATAGATTCGGCCGGAATAAAACCGCGTCGGACGCTGACTTACAGACTGAATATTTTAAAATACAAGCGTGCAAAGCGAAAAAATAAGGATTTGTCGAATTTCGGTTCGTCGGATTACCGTGCGCTAAACGACAATATGAAAGGCATATTCGTTCGGGTGGTTAACGAGCATCTTGACGGGTACGCAAAAAAAATAAACAAGCCGTGCTGTATATTTTGGGGCAAGAACGACTATGAAACGCCTTTTTATATGGCAAAAAAACTAAATAAATATATAAAAAACAGCAAGCTTTTTTTGCTTGACGGTGGGCATTATTCGTATATAGACGATTTTACGGATTTTGCCGTAAAGCTTACTACCGTACTCAAAGGAGAGGGATAATGGAATTACCTGTTATTATTTGCATGACGCTGGTGTGTGGAATTTTTACCATACTTGCTAGCTACAAAGCGCTCAATATATTGCAGTTGGAATCTTATAGAATAAGAGGCTTTTTCCGTTATCTCAAAAGATCTGTGTATGATTTGATTTCGAGATATTTTGCTTATGCATTCTTTTCGTTCACTTCTATGCTGGTATACGTAATGTGCCTAAGTGGAAGGGAATATTACGATCTTATCGGTTATGCTTTTTACCTCATAATTTCCGTTGTGTTCGTTTACGCAATTGCAAAGGAAAAGAAAAAAACACCGCTAAAATTTACTGCAAGAATAAAGAGAATTTATTTGCCGATTACGTTGCTTTCGTTTGGACTTGCTTTCGTTTCGCTGTTTTTTACGCGAAACACTATACTTTTGTACAGTCTTTGCGGACTGCTTCCGCTGTTTGTAATCCCTATTGTACTCATTTCGGCAGTGATCGTTAGCCCTATCGAAAAGGCTATTGCAAAAAAATATCTTAAATCATGTGAGAAAAAGCTAGAAGATTACAAAACGGTTTCGGTGGGAATAACGGGTAGCTACGGCAAGACCACCGCAAAGAACATTTTGCAAAAGATGCTTGCGCAAAAGTTTTCGGTTCTCGCTTCGCCAAAGAGCTTCAACACGCCTATGGGGCTTGCTCGCACGGTGAACAACGACCTTGAGCCAAATCAAATTTTCGTTGCGGAAATGGGCGCAAGATACGTTGGTGACGTTGCCGAGCTGGTTGATATCATAAAGCCTGATTATGGGGTAATAACTTCTATCGGCGCACAGCATCTCGAAAGTTTTGGCAGTATCGACAAGGTTATTCAGACCAAATTCGAGATGGCTAAGGTCAATAAAATGCTGTTTTTGAACGGTGACGACGAGAATATTGCCAAAAATGCGGACAAGTTTGTGGCAAAAGACACGGTGCTTAGCGGAGCAAACGGCGGACTCGTTACATATAAAGACGTTTCCTGCTGCGCCGAAGGAGTAAAATTTACTTTGGTGATGCCGGATGGAGAGTTTGAAGTAAATAGCAAGCTTCTTGGAGAATACGTGCCGTCGATGGTTGCGCTTTGCGCGTCCGTAGCGCACGAAATGGGCGTAGAAAGCGCTCTTATCGCCAAGGCTGTAGGCGAACTAGAGCCTGTGCCACACCGCTTGCAGCTCATTAAAAACGACAAGGCAATCGTGATTGACGACGCGTACAATGCCAACCCTAAAGGCGCAGAGTTTGCCTTGCGTGCTCTTGAAAAGTTTGACGGAACGAAGATTATAATCACTCCGGGACTGGTGGAACTGGGTAAGTTACAGGAAGAATACAACGAAATTTTGGGTAGCAAAATAGCCAAAGTTTGCGATTACGCTTTGGTTGTAGGTGTAAATTCCAAGGCTTTACTCAAGGGAATAAAAAAAGAAAATACCGCGTGTAAGGCGCAAAAGTTTGATTTTTTGTCGCAGGCAATGGCGCATTATGCCACGCTTAATATCGAGAATCCCGTAGTTTTGTTTGAAAACGACCTACCGGACAATTTATAAGGGGAAGCTGAAATGAAAAACGCTATTATTACGGGTGCCTCGGGCGGAATAGGTGGAGCGGTTGCAAAAAGGCTCGCCAAACAAGGCTACAACCTTGTTTTGTGCGCCTTTCGTCATCCTGAGTTCGCATACGAATTGCAAAAGCAAATTACCGAGGTTCGAACAGAGGTTTTTATCTTTGATGTACGCAGTTTTTCAGCGGTACAAAAGGCTTACGAGGATGCAAAAAAGATTTTTGGATTTATAGATACGGTAATAAACTGTGCGGGGATATCGATAACTCACTTTATCGATAAGACCACCGAGGAGCAGTACGACGATCTTGTTGACACTAACCTAAAAGGCACTTTTGCTACTTGCAGGTTCTTTTCCGCGGATATGATCTCTAATAAGCGTGGAAATATAGTTAATATTTCGTCTATTTGGGGACAGACGGGCGGGGCTTGCGAGAGCGTTTATTCGGCAACGAAAGGCGCAATCGTTACCTTTACCAAATCTCTTGCGGCTGAGCTTTCGCCGTCTGGAGTGCGCGTAAACGCCGTGGCGCCGGGAGTTATACTGACAAATATGACGGCTAATCTCAGTACCGAAACTCTCGAGTCCCTCAAAAACGATACGCCAATCGGCCGAAACGGTACGCCTGACGACGTGGCAGCGGCGGTTGAATATTTGGTTAGTGACGGAGCCTCCTTCGTTACAGGCGCAGTAATTCCCGTAAACGGCGGATTTGTGCTGTAAATTAATAATAAGTCAAAAACGCAAAAGCACATTATGCTTCACTAAAAGTGAATGTAGTGTGCTTTTTTTGTTGCACAAGAAGCCACGTTGACGCATATTATGTAACGATACGCTACGAGCAACGGTTGATTTTGATAGAAAATTAGCAAGGTAATTAGCTTTTTTGTAATTTTTCTACCAAGTTGAAAAAAATCAATCAGTCGTTTATTGTTACGTAACTTGCGTAAAAAAAACTATTTAAAGGAGCAAAAAAGTTGGCTGAATTTTATATTGGTGCAAACGACGAGCATGGAGTTAATCCGCCTACGGAAGGCAAACGCACGCCGATAATGCCGTACATAAACAGATCAATTTATGAAAACGAATTTAATAGACCTACCAAAATTTTCTTTTTACAGGCGTGCTTGCGGCAAAATTTTGATATATATGACGTTAAGCCTGACTTGCAAGATATATCGGTATCTACGCGCGTAAGGCGTATAAATGCACAAAATTTAACGCTACTCGTAACCTTCGCTTACAATGCTTTTGGTAGTGGGAACAGCTTTAATTCGGCATCGGGCGCAAGTACGTATTATTCGGATGGAAATAGATTTGTTTCCCGCAGTCGAGCGCTGGCGGAAGATTTGTATGAGGAGATTACGGGTGGGGATTTTCATGATGGCATGGGTGTTGGTGTTCTTGATATAGGCGTGCTGTCGTCGGTCAACTGTCCGTCCGCGCTGGTCGAGGCGGGATTTATGACCAATTTTGAAGAGGCAAAGCTGATGCTTAATCCGGATTTCCAAATAGAAACTGCGGAGGAGTCGTGCAGAGGTGTTTGTAACTATCTAAATACTACGTACAAAAGTCGCGACGATTTACGCTTTTATCCAACCTTGCGACGAGGTAATCGCGGAAATTCGGTAAAGCTTTTGCAAAGCCTACTAAACGAGGGTGGGTTAGAGGTTAGTCAAGACGGCGTTTTTGGTGCGAATACTCAGTCTGCGGTGACAACCTTTCAGCGTGCAAACGGATTGACTGTGGATGGAATTGTGGGTAGCAACACTTGGCGGACTTTGCTGTGGTTGCCACCGTATCCAACGCTTAGGCGGGGCAGTGTGGGTAATTACGTAATATATTTGCAACGCCTGCTCTTGTCTAAGCTGTACGACGTTGGTGTGATTGACGGAATATTCGGTTCGGCAACCCAACGCGCCGTACTAGCTTTTCAACGAGAAAACGGGCTTGCAACGGATGGTGTGGTGGGAACTCGCACTTGGAATGCACTCAAAACTTCAAACGGCAGGACGCGCACTTAAGACAAGTTCAAGTATGCTTGAGCTTAATTTTGTCCGTATTTTGAGAAAAAATTATAAATCGACAAGATATCAAATTTCAGCAACAAACGCAAAAAAAAGAACCACTGTAATGCGAACAGTGGTTCTTTTATATTTAATTGTTTAGCTATTAGTCGTCGAACTCGTCGTGGAATTCTTCTTCGTTAGCGCTTTGAGCAGTAGTTTCTTCGGCAGAAGCAACGAGCTTAATTTCGGAGGATCCAATCTCCTTATCGTCGTCGAAGTTAGCGAGAGAATCGTTGGTTTCTTCAGTAGCCTTTACACCTTCAGTACCTTCGCTATCGAAGAGCAAAGTTTGTCTACGATCATAGGAGTTAGCGCCTGCCTTAATCTTTCTGGTAGAACGCTTGTGCAAAAGTTTTCTTATGATCACGCCTATAAGCGCTGCGAATACCGCAACAGCGAAGAGTATGGATGGGATAAACCACCAAGCGGAAGTTACAGGAAGCTCGGTAGATTCGGTAGAATCGGTATCGGTTTCCAAATCGTCATCTTCTTCTGTATCATTATTTTCGGTATCAGTGGAGAGGAAGCTTGCAAAACGAATGAATTCGTCGTCTTCTTCAACGCCCTCGATTTCCTCTTCGTAAGCTACGTTAGTGATTTCCTGTATGCTTGCGTTAGCAACGAAAACTCTACCGGAGATATACTGATTAGGAAGGCTTCCACCCAAAGAAACGGTGATAGAAGAATTGATATCAGCGTCGCCTACTGCAATATAGAACTTGTAGTTCTTGAAGATTTTGTTGTAGGTAACGGTGCCGTCGGAATTTTCAATGCCTGCGGTGTCGAAGGTGTTTTTGATTTCGATTTCACGGCTGATTCCACCGATAGCAACTTTTGCGCCAACTGTATTTTTGTTTTCGAAGTATTCCTGTGGAATATCAACCATTATATCAAAGGAAACGAGATAGTATTTGGTTGCAGTAAAGGTAACGGTCTTAGCAAGACGAAGTGTAGAGTAGGTTTGGCTAACGTTACGCAAATAGAGAACGTTGCTATTGGTTGTTTCGAGATCTGCGAAAGACTTGGTGAAATAAGAAGGAATTTCGGTCTGGCCTGCAGGCATATTGTTTGCATCAAAGTATCCTGCGGTTACCATAGAGTTTTGATTAGCTTTCTCGATGCTCCATTTGTAAGCCTCTTTGATATGGTCGTTAGAATAGTAATCAAACATATCCATATCAGCATCAGCAAAAGAATAGTAAGATTTATCGCTGATTTGACCTACTGCATAATCAGCCTTAAAGGAATTAACCTGAGTAGTAAACTCTGCCTCGTCACTTACGGTAGTAAGAGCAACCTTGCTAACGTAAACGTAACCGGAAGAAAGCTTGGAGCGGTTAACATTCTTGTCGCCAAGGCCCAACCAAATTTCTACGGTAGAAGTGCTGGCTGCGCTACCACCCTTAATATAGAAGGTATAGGTTTTGAAATTGTAATTAGTAGTAGTAATTCTTTCGATACTGCCGATTACGTTGGTGCCGTCCTTGAGAACGATATTAGCGCCGTAACCTTCAATATCTCTTACCTGAAGAGTAATCTCGAGTTTGTAGTAGCTACTTGCAGCGATAGAGATGTCGCTGGAAGCATAACAGATAGCAGTTGGATTTGCACTTGCAATAAGAAGTGCGTTTGTGATAGAGTTGTCGCCTGCGTTCACAGGGTTAGATGCTCCGAGATAGTTGCTTCTGTTAGCGTTGAAGTGCTCGTCGTCGGTAGCGATAATACCCATAGCGATATTGTCGGTATCAACCTTGGTGGTGCTGTAACCGGTAGTGCCAACAGAGCTTGCGTCATACATAGTCCAGCTTGCAGGGGCGAGAGGATATTTGTATTCGTCGTTGTCGCCTGCAATAGTAAAGAGTCCGTTGGTTACGCCGGTATCAGCTACGCTTGCATCTACAATAACCTCGGTGCCGTTGGTTTTATTATCTTTATATTCGGTGTAAGAAAGTTCTTTTACGGTAATTTCATCGAACATAACGAGACCTTCGGAAGTCGCGCTATAGCCGAGCCACAATTCAACGTTA
This sequence comes from Clostridia bacterium, assembly GCA_017396125.1. Taxonomy (GTDB): domain Bacteria; phylum Bacillota; class Clostridia; order Christensenellales; family Pumilibacteraceae; genus RGIG1965. The sequence continues at coordinate 1,900 of JAFQMX010000003.1, read as the reverse complement.
AGTTTTACGTCCTTGAGAGAAGATCCTGCAACGTAAAAGGAAACTTCTTTCCAGCCGTAACGCATTGCGTTGCCCTTGTTTTCGCCAATTGTGCTGTCAGAAACAGGCTCAAGCTTGTAATCATTAACAGCGATAGTGCTTTCGCCGGTAATAACTACGGATGCGTCACTACCTGCATGCAAATGCTGAGCATTAGCCCAAACGCCAATTCTGTAATATTTATTTCTCTGAACGAGTATATCGGTGGATCTCAAACCAATCTGTGCGCCAGTAGGGCTTCTCATAATAAGGATATTGTTGGTATTTACACCTGCATCAGCAATTTTGCCCTTTGGAGCAACAGGGTCTGCATTGAGCCCAAAACCGTTGTCGCTAGAGAGATTCTTGGTGGCATCGTAAATATACTTCATTCCGCCACCAAAATGATTTCCATTTTCGTCCTCGGTAATATCGGTCCAGCCTTCAAAGCCGTTGGAGAAATCACCAACAACTTTATTACCATCATTAAGGTAATCATATATGTTCATATCCTTAACCGTGTAATTGCTCTGAAGTTGATTAGAGAAATTAGCGGTTTCATTGTAGAACGAGGTTGCAGAAATTTTATAAGCGTTGACGTTATCAAAGAAAGCATAGCCGTTGGATGGAGTAACGTATTCTTCGGAGTAATCGCCTACCTGAAGATTGAGGGTTACAGATTCGGTGTTGTAGCCGGTAGCAACGTAAATAACGTATTCTTTCCAACCAAACAAGTTATTTTTGTTAAGCTCATAATCACCCTTACTGTCTTTGAGAGCAGTGAGGGTGTTAATGTTCCAGAATCCTACGTCGGTTTCATCCTTAAAGCCGGTGAGCTTAATAACTGCACCTTGGGACTGATTAAAGTCTCCGGTTTTCACGAATGCACTCACTTTATAGAATGCATTTGCTTCCAAGGACAAGTTGCCGGAAGAATAACCATAGCTAACGGTAGAACCGTTGGTATTTATCATAAGAACGTTTTTGTTGGTTCCAGGATAGTAGAGATCACCGTTAGGGGTGTCGGTATTGATTCCAAAAGGAGATTTTGGAATCTGCTTGTTTGAATATTCTTCGTATTTATGAAGTTTAGCGTCCTCGTAATTATCTTCGTCGAGATAATCCTCGCCGGTAAGCTTAATTATACCGCTAACGAGGCCGGTTCCGGAATAATTGCCGAAATATTTGCCAGTCCAAGAAGACGCGCTATACGGATAAGAGCTTGTCCCAGCAGTTTCGAACTGATTGTTGGAAATTGAAAGCTCGGTATTCGCATAATCCTTAAAGGAATAGTCGTAATCGCCGTCTTGCTCGTGAGCAAGGGCAGTGCCCAAGCTAAGGCTGAAGCAACAAGACAGAGCAATACAAAAAACCGTCAGTACTACCAAAAGTTTGGTAATGTTCTTTTTGAAAGCCGTAATTTTTTTCATCGTACACCTTAAATAATATAATTTATTAAAAAATATATGGTGTGTGCTTGCAATAGCACATACACTTGACTATTATAACTTATTTGACAATATTTTGCAATCATATCAATGCGAAATTAGAAATTTTTTTTACACTTTATTGGACTGAGTCGTGTACTACGATTATATTTTGCCTTTCTTTTGCCAAAACTATTTACAATGAAGAAAAAAGCGCAAAAGGTAATAATGGTGGCGGGCGGAGCTGTGATAGGATTTATAAACGGCTTTTTTGGCGGCGGTGGCGGTATGATATGCGTGCCGCTGCTGGAAAAAGCCTTAAAAAAACAGACGAAAGTGGCTCATGCCAGCGCGATTGCCGTTATTTTGCCAATAAGCATAGTTTCGGCAGTTGCCTATATTGTGGGCGGAAGTTTTGATCTTGGCATTACGCTTAAAGCAGGGGTTGGCGTAAT
>JAFQMX010000020.1 GCA_017396125.1 Clostridia bacterium | reverse complement strand
GATAAAATTTAATACAAAAAGACTCTTTTTAAAGGTACCGACTTTATGGACGAAATGCTAAAACGAACCGAAATGCTTATAGGCGCGGACGGCGTGCAAAAACTAAAAAACAGTCACGTTGCCGTATTTGGGCTGGGTGGCGTAGGCGGAATTTGCGCCGAGGCGCTTGCTCGTAGCGGTGTGGGCAAACTCACGATTATCGATCGCGGAGTGGTTACCCCCTCCAACCTAAACCGTCAAATTATCGCCACCGAAAACACTATCGGCATTAATAAAGTCGACGCTATGGCGGAGAGAATCCGCTCAATCTCACCCACCTGCGAGGTGACCGCAATCAAAACATTCTTTTTGATGGGCGACGATGGCAAAGTAGTTTTTTCGGAATTCGATTATATAATCGACGCGGTGGACGTTATCACCGCAAAGCTTTCGATTGTGGAGCTTGCAAAAAAGGCAAATATTCCTCTCGTTAGCGTTATGGGTACGGGCAACAGAATTGACCCTACCAAGGTGCGCGTGGGTGAGCTTTTTGAAACGAGGTACTGCCCGCTTTGCAAATTCATGCGCAAAAAGTTGAGGCGACGGGGAATAACCTCGGTCACTGCAGTGTATTCCGAAGAGCATCCGACCGAGCCCTTGGACATACTTTTTACCGATTCGGGAAAATCCGTCCCTGCAAGTATGATGTTCGTTCCGTCGGCCGCTGGACTTGCCGCCGCTTCCTTCGTAGTAAGGAGCTTAATTGAGGACGAACCTACTCCGCAAGAAGATTCCAACTAAAATTGCGAAACTAAAATTTTCAATAAAAAAATATTACGCAAAAATCAAAGTCAAAACTATATTTATTGTCAAACAATGAGAAAATATCTATGAAAAAAGTAAAAATCACCGTTATGCGCAAAGCTCAATACAAGGATTTGATGGAAAAATACGAAAATCCCATCTCTCACGCCTGCGACCTTGTCGAAGGTCAGGTTTTTATCGTAAACGGCGACAAGCCCGAGGGATTTTGTGACAGCGCATGGGAAACTGTATTTCCGTTCGTACTCCAGCTCGCGCACGGTGGCGGAAACTTTTACGACGGCTGGATGAAAAACGAAAAATCCGCTATGCTGTCATGCAACGACGGATTCCGTCCCGTAAGCTTTTATATCGAAACTCTCGACGAAGAAGTCGAATACTAATCTCTCGCAAATTCAAATTACTATTGCAAATTTTGCACGCTGTCCGCCCAGGATTTGTTGCAAATTGCCTGCTCGTTGTCAGGAAAAAGCCTATACGTATCCTCGGCAAGCTTACACGCCTCTTTGATTTCTCCCAAGCGGAAGTGACAAACCGTGAGTTGTAGCATAGCAAAAATAGTCTTGTACCTCTCGTCGCAAAAAGCACCCTCGCCCGACATATCGTCGGCAATCATAGCGGCTCCGTACCAAAATTTCGCTTTTTTATAGTCGCGTCTATCAAAAAACCAACCGCCTATCTCGTAGCACAGCTCGGGAGTTGCGCCGTGAGAAAGCGCAAAAAAGAGGTCTTTAACCTCATTTTTGCCCGAGGCTTTGTCCGCGCGATACTTTACGATAGCGCCGTCGACGAGGTTGGGAGCAAAACTCCCCGTAGCCAAAAATTTGCTCATTTGCTCCGACGCTTGGGCGTAGCGACCGTTGTAATACAGCTCACGCGCAAAGTAATATCTCTCGCGTGGCGAAAACTTGTCGCTGTCGTGGGCAAGATAAATGTCAAGATTGCGCCTGCCACTAGGCTTTTGCTTTTGATGCAAAATCTCCGCATCAGCTCGCACCACTCTGCCCTTTTGCGCCATCGCCTCGTGCACGAATCCCGAAAAAAAGTTCGTCCCGTCCAGCCGAAAAATACGCTCTCGGTAATAGCTGAAGGTGGGCGATACGCGATACTTCATCATAACTATATCCGCGTGCAAAAAATCTTCGCGCTTTAGACGGCAAATTTTTTCGCAGTCGCTCTCCGATACGAAATCGTCGGCATCCAACCAAATCCCATAGTCGCAGGTTGCGTTTTTTATCGCAAAATTACGTGCTAGCGAAAAGTCGTTTTGCCACGGAAAATAAATCACCCTTGCGCCCATGCTTTTTGCGATTTCGTCGCTGCCGTCGGTTGAACCAGTATCCACGACTACGAGCTCGTCGCAAAAAACAGATGCGCATTTCAGCAAGTTTGCTATCGTTTTGCTTTCGTCCTTCATTATGAGAGTGAGGCTGAGAGTCATACTACATTGTATTCAATATTTACCGATGCGTGCAAAAAATTCGCCACCGTTATCAAATTTTTTAACACGGTGGCGTATTACTGATTGTTGCTCAATTTATTATTGAAAATTTTATACCACAGGAGGCTTTATATGAAAAGAAAATTAATTATCGTCGCAATTGCAGTCGTGGTTGCAATTGTGCTATCGTGCACGACTCTGCTGCTGGTCAAAAACCTCAAAAAGCCGACTTACGAACAAGTCGATTTTGAAATTACCGCTACCCTAACCCCATGGCAAACCATGATGGTCAAAGCTAATAACAAATACATTCCTTGCGTAAAAAATGGAAACGTTTATACTGCTTCCACAAAAAAAATCAAGGTTCGTTTTTGCGCTACACCGTAGTTTTGGCTGACGAATGGGGCAACACTTACTCCGACGAAGTGATTGATGACGCAGGCGAGGTCGTTTCGCAAGCAACTTTCATCAAGCACACCGCAAGCTTTGCTGGCACTTTGGAGGGCAAACGCAACATACCAATCAACTTTACCGTAATGACGGAGATGCAAGGCGAAATTTATATTATGATAGACTCCACTCTTTTACCTTTGGAAAAAGTCACCGATAACGCTTATTGCATTAATACCAATTTGGGTATCGGCTATCACGTTTACCGTTGCTTTGTGCGTGTAAACGGCGAAAATATTGCCGAGCTTAGTGATGTTAGTCAATTAATAGTTAGCAAAAACAACAATATTTTTATGCACCACGCTGAATTTTTCGTAGATACCTCCCGCTCAATCAATTTGACGATGACCTTCTCTCACGAAATCGGCAGCGCCTACGTAATAGTGGAAGAACACGGCTTTATTCTAAATGCAACCAAAGATGGCGATTGCTACAACTTAACTATCGATTTGGAAGCAGACTGCCTAATAAGCGTAGTAATTTCTAACACCGACGGTCTCGAGGGAATAAATTACGACTCTGTTTACACCGCTCACACCTCTACACTGTCCGACAATGAGGAAATTTTTATTGCTCTACTTGAGAACGAATAAATTTCTATCGAACTCGATGGAAATTTCCTCGAACCTGATGGAATTTTCAACGGAACGGACTAAGACCACTGCGAAACAATTCACAAATACATACCATTTTGCAAAAAAAAGCCCACTATAACGCCATACCAAAAGCGCCGTGGGTTTTTCATTTCGTCAAATTACTAACAATTTTGCGACAAAACTCTATCTCTATTAAATTTTTTCAAATCGCTTTTCAAAATTTTGCATACCAAAATACTGGCAAACGCCAAAAGCTCCGCCCAAAACGCACAGCGCACACCAAACTATCGTCCCTGCGCCAAGTTTAAAATTTTTAAATTGCATTTCATACGGCCATCTATCGGTATAATCAAATTTGCTTATATTGCTTCCACCAACCAATATAAACAAAATACTTATCCCAGATAAAATAAGCAAAATAGACGAAACAAGGTAAAATTTACTTTTTTTGTTGTAATTATATATAATAAAAAGAACTATTGATGTAATCAAGCAAATCAATGCAACCATTCCAAAATACGAAATACCAGTAAATGCCTCTGCTAAGTCTTGCTTTGCAGCTGTGTTTTTACGATAGAGCAGTCCTCCACCCAAAATAAAATCAATCAACTTTCGATATTCATATACAGGTTCACCAAGACCAAAACTAATATGTTCCGGATCATTCGTGACGCCACCAGCACCAACGGTTAGTATCGACAAAAAGAAGGCTGAAACTCCTAAAACAATAGGAACAAATTTTAGCAATTGATTCAAGTTTTCTTTTGATTTAACAAGTGTTTTTTTATCATCAACATTATTTACAATGATTCTTTTTATTTTTGGAAAACATAATACGCCATGTTGGCAAAGTGCTATAACGCCACAAAACAACAAGAATGCAGCTTTGGGTACAAAATTCGTTGTATTAAATAAGAAATGCGGACAATATCTAAAACAACGCAATGCCACAATAAAAGCAATAATTCCAAATATCAAAGGAATACTTTTTACTGTTACTTGCAAAAATTTTTTTATTCCCTTTTTATTATTTAAAGCAGTTTTTTTATTGCTCATACCAAAAAGCATAATATGTTGTACAATGCTTATTACACCGCAAATGGCAAAACGAAGCAACCAAAACCACGGGTACCCTGTTATAGCAATAAATATTATTGAAATGAATGAAAAAATTCCTAGTATCAACGGAATACATTTTATCAGCCAACACAAATCATCTTTTACTTCTAAAAAATGTTTTTTATTATTATTTTCGCATCTTTTTACCTTCCCAAAATACTGGTAAACGCCAAAAGCTCCGCCCAAAGCGCATAGCACGCACCAGACTATCGTCCCTGCGCCAAGATGGTGATCCCCAAAAACTTCATACAATTCAAATCCGCCAAACCCGTCACCGCTAACTGTAGTACCATTATCCACGATAAATAAAATTAATATTCCCGATACGATCAGCATTAAGGACATTAAAAGATAGCATTTGTTGCTTTTTTTGAAAACGTAAACGACGTAAAGAATAATTGCCGCAACAAGCAAAACTAATGCAAGAAATCCACAAAATGAAATTCCGCTCAAAAAACCTATTTGCCCTTTTGCCCCGTCACCAAAGTCGCCGTAAAGCTTTCCGCCACCTATAAGGAAATAAATAAGCTTTCTGCTAACGGAAAAATCAAACCTACTGTGCGCTTCGTAGAAATAACCGTTTGCCCCGTACGTAAAAAACGACACGATAAACGCAACGATTCCCATCATAACAGGAACGCTTTTTTCTATCCAAAACAAGCCTTTGGACGTCTTAGTTTTTACAGGTTTTCCCTGCGAATTTTTGTCGCAATTACCTTTTTCAATTACTTTTCCATTAAGTAAATCGTCTACACTTATTTGCAGAATTTCGCATAAGTCAAGCATTATGGACGAGTCCGGCATCGCTAATCCCGTTTCCCATTTTGAAACCGCTCTATCGGTAATATTCAGTTTTTGCGCTAATTGTAATTGTGTTAAATTTACGGCTTTTCTGCGCTCAGCAATGAATTTTCCAATTTTGCCCTGATCCATACCGCACCCTCCTTTGATTTTATACAATTAGTATAAGCACTATTATGCAAAAAGTCAATACACCTATAGTGGAAAAAAACCGATTCAACTAATGGTTGAGTCGGTTTTATAAATTTTACTCTACATATCAGCAATATAAGCCGTTGTTACCTTGCGAAAAATCATGGACAATCGGTGCTCAAAAGCTTCGTTTTCTTGCAAAAAATCAAACTTATCCACCTCTTTTTGCAGCGCATCCACGCATCTGTATATCATCTCCAGCGATTGCATATATTCTGGCAGACGCTGGACATATGCGCGAATCGACAGCAAATAATTTTCCACGAGCTTTTGTCGCGCGTCATCGTCACCGGACTTCATCAATAACGCTAGTTCCCTTTCTTTTTGCCTGCTGATGCGCTTTAATTTCGCCGTTTTTTCAAAAAAATCATCCTTGCAATTAAAAAACATCTCATCTCCCTTGTGCCCTGCTACAAAACGTTCGCTCGCACGCCCCGTTTGCTTTTACGCGGGTAGAACGGTGCAAAAAGCGCGTTTTGCTCCAACTACACGCTTATTTTACTGCTTTTAGCGTATACGTTGCGTCCCAATTCACAGTATCTCAACGGACAAAAAACCCGTCTCAACCAGCGCATCGCGTTCGTGCTGCACGCTTAAAGGCGCATCGTATAATACAACTCATTGTCAAAAATTCCTTGTTCCATTAATTATACCACGTTTTTGCGCGTTTTTCAATAAAAATAGTGCCTACAAACAAAAGACTTGCAGGCACTAACACTTGTTCATACGTTTATTTTGAAACTCTCTGATGAAAACCATAAAACAACGCCATCGCTCTTAACAACTATACCATGCTCGTTGTCATTTATTACATCATATTATCAATAAAAACGCAATCTTAAAAAAACAACGGAGCATCTATTGATACTCCGTTATTTTGTATGTGTGGGACTAAATGCCCTTGCTTTTTATATTGTTTGTAACTTTATTTTATAATACTGACATTAGGATAATACCTAATACAAAAACACCAACGCCCACAATAGTAGGAAATAAAACGCCCAACTTAAACTCAGGTTTCCAATTAAGTTTTTTACAATTTGCATTGAATTTAATGCAATAAGCAATATATCTGATAGGTGTGAGCACAATACCTATAAATATGGTCAAAAATAATTGCAATACCATCAGGCCTAATTTACCGCCCAAATCAACATCGCGCGTTTTATGTCCATCCGCATAGGTCGTTTCTATCACGTAATCATAATTAAAAATATTTTTAATTCCATAACGACGCACGGAAATTACCGATGGAATCGAAATAACAAGCGCCCCTGCAATAGCAAGCAACGGGGTTATTTTTAAGCCAACTGTAATAAGAAGCCACCCAATGCAACAAAAAATAATAATTTTCCAAATTTCCTTGAGCCCATGACTCATCTTATCAAGAATTTCATTTTCCACAGCGTTTAACTCTTTTACATCATCCATAATGAATCGTTCTCCTTTGTTTTTATGTGATTCTCACTCTTACTTCATTTTATCAAGTCTTATAAGACTTGTCAAGTATTTAAAGACTTGTTTTGTTATATAATAAATTCATGAGCTTCAAGGATAGATTAAAAGAGTTGCGTTGCAACTATAATTTAAGTCAAATGCAGTTATCTGATAAAACAGGAATAAGCCAATCAGCCATTGCAAAATGGGAACTTGGCAAAACAGAACCCACAGCTAGTGCAATCATTGCTCTTGTAAAATTTTTTAACGAAACGACAGACTATATTTTAGGATTAGAGGATTAAAGAACACCAAACATAAAGTTGGTGTTCTTTTTGGATACAAACCGTATCACATAGGATTCGAACCTACGACATTCATTGACTTCGAGCATAGTTCTCGTCCCCTTTGGCTAAAAACAGTCCACCGGACTGTTTTCTTTACGCGTTGAGCAATTGAACAGCGTTCGGCTGTTAACCTAATAACGCAAATTCCTACCACTTGGGACATGAAAAAAGCACAACACCTGTTGGTATTGTGCTTTTTTGGCGCCTCAGGTAGGATTCGAACCTACGACATTTCGGTTAACAGCCGAACGCTCTAACCTCTGAGCCACTGAGGCTAAAAAAAATGTGGCGACGTCCTACTCTCCCAGCTCGTTACCAAACCAGTACCATCGGCTCTACAGGGCTTAACTTCCGTGTTCGGGATGAGAACGGGTGGATCCCCTGTGACATGGTCACCACAATTGCAGAATGTTTATTCGATTTTTTCGAATCGCACATTCACAACTACATACACAAACAAACTTTTTATTATCTTGTGCGTACATTACTATTTAGTCTTAATCATTGCGATCAAGCCCTCGACTTATTAGTATCAGTCAGCTCAACGTATTGCTACGCTTACACCCCTGACCTATCAACCTTGTGGTCTACAAGGAGTCTTACTATCTTACGATATGGGATATCTTATCTTGAGGTGGGTTTCACGCTTAGATGCCTTCAGCGTTTATCCACTCCGCACTTCGCTACCCAGCCGTGCCACTGGCGTGACAACTGGTGCACAATAGGTGCGTTCATCCTGGTCCTCTCGTACTAGGGACAAATCCTCTCAAATATCCTACGCCCACGATGGATAGGGACCGAACTG
>JAFQMX010000019.1 GCA_017396125.1 Clostridia bacterium | reverse complement strand
TGAGAGTGATATCTGCTGTTATCTTGGTGCTCTCAAATGCAAAGGCATTATTTTCTTCATCCATCCAACCGAGGAAGTTATAGTTTTCACGGGTAGGGTCTGCTGGCTTTTCTACAAATTTGCCATCTTCCACCTTTACCGCTTCAACTGCGCTACCGCCGTTGGAGTCGAAGGTTACAGTAAACGACTTCGTTCCGCCACAAGCTGCCATTACGCCACCGAGCACTGCGAGTACTACTGCAAGCATAATGCTAACGATAATTTTTCGTTTCTGTGCCATTTTTTCTTTTCTCCTTTTATAGATTTTTGGCGTTTTTCGTCTCAAGCGCATCACTAGGTGCCTGAAAAACACTCTTATTAACGTAAGAATATCCACTAATCAGGTGTCGAACCCGACAACAAAAGCTTACAAAAGTTTATGCCCATTTGTAAAATTTCTTTAGATAATTCACCACGATAATATTATACCCTATATTTATACCATATTACGCGACATTTGTCAATGATTATTAAAGATTTTTTTCACTAAATAACCACAATATCGACTCTTTTTTTGAACTCTGATTTTCTCTTTGTCTTGCATTTTACAAATATTTCAAATGCTTTTTTCGATAGATAGTTTCAATTTTACATAAATTAACTGTATTTTTGTCACCACAACGCTATTTATGACGCACACAGCGTTTTTGTAATTATATAAACTTTTCACACAATTCTCTAACACATGTTTCACGCATTGTGATACACAACATTCTACAAGCCTACTGTTTTATACGAAAAATAGCGCGTTACCGACTAAACCTGCGAGTCCCTCCGCCAGCAATCACGGCGACTAGCATCTACGGCAAATAGCACCAAAGCAATCGAGAACGCCTCCCATACAGTTAATGCTTGCGAAAATATATTTTACTTCCCTACCGGCCTCGATAGTATCTGAAAAAAAGCACAACGCCCCAAAAAAAAACAACCGCCACGAAACCGTGACGGCTGTTTATAATAATCTTTATCAAAAATTATTTCATGAGGTTCTGCATGTAAGCAATACCTTCCTTAAGACACTGAATATTTGGCTCAATAACCTTTGGCTTAGCCTCAAATACGTGCTTAATAGCATTGATAGCACTTTCTTCTGAAATCTCTTTGAAGATAGGAAGAAGCATACCAAGCATAATGATGTTACCACCGCGCTTGTTAATCTTTTCTGCCAAATCATCTACAGGAACTTCGTATACGGTTACGTCCTTTCTGGTTACAGGAAGCTTAACAATGTTAGAGTTGGTGATGATGTATCCACCAGGCTTAACAGTATCTTCAAACTTAGCGAGAGAAGGATCGTTCATAGCAATGAGAATATCCGGATGGTCAATTACTGGAGCAGCTATTTCGTTTTTATCAAAAATAACTGACACGTTAGAAGTACCACCTCTCATTTCCGGACCGTAAGAAGGAAGCCACGAAGTGTTGAAATCCTGCTCGATTGCAGAATAAGAAATAAATTTACCCAAGGACAAAACACCCTGTCCGCCAAATCCACTTATTATAACCTTCATTTTATTTGTCCTCCTTTGTTATATCTTTGTAAACACCGAGAGGATAGAACGGTATAGCCTTTGTCTTTACAAACTCCATAGACTCAAGAGCGGTCATGTGGTAGTTGGATGGGCAGTTTGCAAGAACTTCTATGAAAGAGAATCCTTTCTTAGCGAGCTGAATTTCAAACGCCTTCTTAATCGCTGCCTTGGTCTTGCGAACATTAGCTGGATCACAGCAAGCCGTACGCTCAATATAAGCAGGTCCGGTAAGAGTAGCCAACATTTCGCTCAAATGAATTGGGTTACCATTAACCTTAGGGTCTCTACCATAAATACAGGTAGTTGCTTTTACGCCTTCCATAGTGGTAGGAGCCATCTGTCCACCGGTCATACCGTAAATTCCATTGTTGATGAAGATAAGAGTAAAATTCTCACCTCTAGCAGCTGCGTGTACAGTTTCCGCCATACCGATAGAAGAACAGTCACCGTCACCCTGATAAGAGAACACAACCGAGTCTGGATGAACTCTTTTTACTGCAGACGCTACGGCAGGAGCTCTACCGTGAGCAGCCTGGAACATATCACATTTGAAATAATTATATCCGAATACTGCGCAACCTACAGGCATGATACCGATAGCTGCGTCAGCACATCCTAGTTCCTCTAAAACTTCTGCCACCAATCTATGAACGATACCATGGGTACATCCTGGACAGTAATGCAAATGCGCATCTGTAAGAAGTTCAGGTTTTTTAGCTACAATAGCCATCTTATTTACCCTCCTTTACGTATTTAACAAGGTCTGCTGGCATCATAACTACACCACCGCAACGACCGTAGAAGTCAACTGGTTTTTTGCCGTTAACGCTAAGTCTAACGTCTTCAACCATCTGACCCATGCTGAGCTCAACGGTAAGGAACTTCTTAACGTTTGCTTTTTCTGCCAATGCAGCCAACGGCTTTTTAGGGAATGGATATATGGTGATAGGTCTAAGCATACCAACCTTAATTCCTTCTTCTCTCAATTCGTTGATTGCAGCTTTACAGATTCTTGCTACGGAACCGTATGCAACAAATACGATTTCAGCATCTTCGGTCAAGTATTCTTCGTACTTAACTTCGTTTGCTTCAATTTCCGCATACTTCTTAAACAAACGATGATTGTGGTCTTCCAAATCATTAGGGTCAATTTTGATTGAGTTGATAAGTCTTTGTACTCCACCGTTATGTCCCTGAGAAGCCCAAGGCTTTGGAGGAAGTTTGTTCAAATCCTTGTATTCAGGAATTTCAACTGCTTCCATCATCTGACCGATCATACCATCACCGATAAGCATAACTGGATTACGATATTTGTCCGCTACGTCAAACGCATCATACATTACGTCTACGAACTCTTGGATATTTCCTGGAGCATAAACTATACAGTGATAGTCACCGTGTCCGCCACCCTTAACGGCCTGGAAATAGTCACCTTGAGCTGGCTGAATTCCGCCAAGTCCCGGGCCGCCACGCATCATGTTTACGATAACGCATGGAACTTCTGCACCAGCAAGATAGCTGATACCTTCCTGCTTAAGGCTTATTCCTGGGCTGGAAGAACTGGTCATCGCACGCGCGCCTGCGCCTGCTGCGCCATAAACCATGTTGATAGCAGAAACTTCGCTTTCTGCCTGAATAAACGCACCGCCTTCTTCAGCAAGTCTCCAAGACATATATTCCGGAATCTCGTTTTGTGGGGTGATAGGATAACCGAAGAAGTATCGGCATCCACCTGCGATAGCAGCTTCTGCGATCGCTTCGTTACCTTTCCAAAGTTTTTTCATAAAGCCCTCCTAATCACGCTCAACTGTTATTACACAGTCAGGACACATAGTAGCGCAGTTTGCGCAGCCTATGCAATCATCCATGTTGATACACTCTGCAACGTTATAACCCTTAGCATTGGTTCTTTCACTAAGACGAAGAATCTTCTTAGGACAAGCATTAATACAAAGGCTACAACCTTTGCAATAGGCTTCATTAAACGTAAGTTTGCCTTTTGCCATTATATTATTACCCTCCTGTGGTAAATATTAACTGTTTTATAACCAACCGCGCATATGCGCACGCGTCAATATTGTTAATCCAAACAATCTGCTAATTGCGTGATTGCTCTTTCGCACCGTAAAATATGTACTGTTGCGCAAGTCCGGCGTATTTGCCGTAGCGCTCCGTGTAGTAGTCGTGAACCTTAGCAGGCGTATCCAAAATATCCGTTCTGCACTTTTTGAAAATCCAAGTATCCACGGGAAAGCCCGCCATATCGTGCAGTCCGAAAAGCAATATGCAATCCGCAACCTTTGGCCCGACGCCCTTTAATGAAAGAAGCGTTTTGGTCACGGTTTGACCGCTACGTATGCGCTCAATTACATCCGTCTCCTTCAAAGCCCTGACCGTCTCGAACAAGTATTTATCCCTGAACCCCGCGCCTATGCTCTGCCAATCGGCAAAGGTCATCAAGTACATTTCATCCAGCGTAGGAAAGGCATAATAACCATCCTGTCGTTTACCAGCAAGCTGACACAAACGGGAAATTATTTTCTTTATTCGTGGAATATTGTTGTTGGCGGAGATTATGAAGCTGACAATCGTTTCCACAAGGTCTTGTCGCAAAATTCTTATACCCTTGCCGATTTTTATCGCCTCATCAAGCTCTCCGTACACACCGAGCGCACTTGCGATCGCACCGTAATCCGTGCTCAAATCAAAGAAGTTAAAGAAATATTGTGCGTCGCAGCTTTGCGCGTAAATGCCGGTTGTATCACCCTCGGTACAAAGCAAACAGCTCTTGTCTGCGCTAAACACAGCGTAACGGTTTTCCGCCAGCTTTTCATAACGGAATATTTGTCCACACTCCAGCGTTGCTCTTGCGTCGAAGAACTCCGACGGCATTTTGTAAACCAAAGATAATTTTTTCACAAATATGTAAGTATATAAAAGGGTTGCGCAATACTACCGCAACCCTATCGTAACTACGTTAAGCGACAGGATAGACGCTGACGTGTTTTTTGTTTTTCTTATTTTCGAATTTTACTACTCCGTCTACCAAAGCGTAAAGAGTATCGTCGCTTCCTCTGCCTACGTTACTGCCGGCATGGAATTTGGTGCCTCTCTGTCTAACGAGAATGTTTCCCGCCAAAACAGCTTGACCGTCTCCTCTTTTTACACCCAGTCTTTGAGCTGCGGAATCTCTACCGTTCTTGGTAGAACCGCCTCCCTTCTTGTGAGCAAACAACTGAATATTAATAAACATGTCGAATTACCTCCGTTTAATAGTTATCCGATTTTTTCTATCTCAATAAAATCGGAATAGTTAGAGTACAAATCGTCTATACCGGCAACGCAAGTACCTAAAATCATATCTGCGTCTCTTCTACTCTTGGAGTCGAGCGAGGGAAGAGAAAAGGCTAACTTTCCTTCTTCGTCGCTACGCTGAAAGCTGACTTGAATCCCCGCAACCTGCATAAGCCCCAGCAAAGCCGTTTGGATTATACTGCTAAGCGCTGCGCAAAGTATATCTTCGCCTTCCACTCCGTAACCGGTATGACCGTCTGCACACATGGACACAATGTGACCGTTTTTGTAAACGACCGTTACTTTTGTCATACGGACAAAATTTTGATAACGGTAAACGGCTGTCTGTGGCCTTGCTTACGACGCTCGTTCTTCTTTGGCTTGTACTTGAAAACTATAATTTTCTTGTTTTTGCCGTGTTTTACGATTTCAGCAGTAACCTTGCCGCCGTTTTCGATCTTCTCGCCGTCAACCTTGATGATTGCGTCGAGCTCAACCTTTGCGCCGACTTCGAGGTCGATCTTCTCCACCTCTACGGTATCACCTTCGCTAACACGGTATTGTTTGCCGCCCGAAATAATAACTGCATACATTGTTAATAGCACCTCCTCACTGTAGTATCCGTTGGATAAAGGTGGCCTCACTAAAGACACTTCGCGGAGACTGTCCCCAACCTTGCCCATACGACTCGTAAAACATTATACGACATCAAAAAATAAGTGTCAAGCAAAAAACAGCCGTATTTCAATTTTTAAAAAACGAAATGGATAATTTTGCACTGTGTCAAGGGCAAAAAAATAAAACCGCAACGACTTTTTGCCCATTGCTTACGCCGTTGCGGTAAATTACCCTTATATTTACAATTTCTAACAAAAAACGACCGTTTTTATGGTCAATTCGCCGTTTTTCAATCCTCTACGTCAAATCCCAAATCTCGCATAATGGTAGATAAATCGTCGGTAGGATTAAGCGCTTCTTCAAAGCTGAAAGCGCCTTCGCCCTCGTATTCTTCTACCTTATCCGACTCGGTATTTTGTTCGCTCCAACGCATATCCTTGGAACTCAAAAACGCTTTTATTCTTTCCACCGGATCAAAGTCCCAAAGAGTCTTGTTTGACTTGGACTTTCCCTCCACCACGATTTCCGCCTTTTCAACGCGCGATTTTTCCTGCTCGAGATATTCTTGCAAGGATTTTTCTTCCTTGCCGGTCAAAAGATCGTTCATACGCCTATTAAAAACCACGACCTCCATCAGCTCATCGTCCATAGGATACCTTTGCATAATCTTGTTGTAGTACGAAGTCCACTCCTCGTGAAAAGCCCTTAGCTGGCTCATATCCTGTTCATACTTGCGTCTTGACAATGCTTCTATCCTGTCAGCCTTCGCAACCGCGCTGTAAATAGCCTTGTTGATAAGATCACGCTTGCTCTTTTCTGCATCGAGTTGGGCGCTGAGCTTGCTTACCTGCACCTTGAGCTCCTCTATTCGTTCGGATTTTTGCTCGGACGCAGACTGAAGCGACCTGATATACGCGTTTACTTCTGCAATATTGTAACCGTTTTTTTCGTTACTGAAGTTCATTACTTTTTACTCCGCTCAAAAATTCTTGCTTGAGTGCGTAAAGTCTATCGGAAATATCCACCTTGTAAATGTGCGGATTCACCATTCGCTTGTACTCGCACCAGAATTTATCCATTTCGTTTTGGGCATAATCCCGAATTTCCACAAGAGAAGGACTGGTATAAACCTGATTTCCTTTCTCAAAAACCTTAACGTGAAGCTCTCTTGCCTCGTACTTTTCGAAAGTAGTTTTTTTCAACCTGTCATGCTCATGAGTCATAGTAAGCGGAACAGACAAGGTTTCCTCTCGTAACGCAATCAAATCGCCCATAGCCATACCGTTTTGCGTATTGTAAAGCCTGCAAATCTTCTTAAAACCCGGATTAGTTCTTTTTTCTAACGAAGAAGAAACTTTCATACGGTCGTAAGCTTTGCCGTCCACTTCTATGCGAGAAAGCTTGTACACTCCGCCCAAGGACGGCACGTCCTCGCTGGTAATAAGTTTTGTGCCCACACCGTAAACGTCAATTTTAGCACCCTGAAGCTTCAGCGACGTAATAATATTTTCGTCTATATCTCCGCTTGCGAAAATTATGGTGTCCTCAAATCCCTCGGCATCCAGCGCCTTGCGCACCTTTTTGCTCAAATACGCCAAATCTCCGCTGTCCAACCTCACGCCGACCGGCTTGTGTCCTTTTGCGCGAAGATCCTTAAAGACCTTTATCGCATTAGGCAAACCGCTTTCGAGAGTATTGTAGGTATCAATCAAAAGCAGGCAGTTGTCGGGATAAATCTTTGCAAAATGCTCGAACGCCTCCAGCTCGGTGCGATAACTCATTACCCAGCTGTGCGCGTGGGTTCCTTTTATTGCAATATCAAACAATTGTCCCGCAAGCACGTTGCTCGTGCCCTTGCAGCCGCCGATTATACTGGCGCGCGAGCCGTAATTGCCCGCATCCGGTCCTTGTGCTCTACGCAATCCAAATTCCACCACCGATTTTTCACCCGCCGCGTTAACGATACGCGCAGCCTTAGTGGCAATCAAGGTTTGGTGACAAACGATATTGAGCAAAGCAGTTTCAATAAGCTGCGCCTCGATAAGCGGCGCTTTTACTATCATGATAGGCTCGTGCGCAAAAACGACTTCGCCCTCTCTTACCGAATAAATATCTCCCGTAAATTTGAAATCCTTGAGATAATTCAAAAATCCTTCGTCAAAAATCTTTTGACTACGCAGATATTCTATATCCTCTGCTGAAAAATGAAGATTATTTATGTACTCGATAACTTGCTCAAGCCCTGCAAAAATCGTGTAATTAAGCTTTTCTTTGTAACGGAAAAACATATCGAAAATCGCTTCGTTTTTGTAAGTTCCATCCAAATAATAACCGTTCATCATCGTGAGCTGATACAAATCGGTCATCATCGTCAAATTTCTTCCCATATCATTTGTACTCCTTATTTCTTAAAAACGCAGAAAATATTATCGCAAGCGCCAGCACAATCAATCCAAAGGATAACACCAAGGCTTTATCAAAATATGCCGAAAGCAAAGCCACCAGCCCTGCTCCAAAAAACACAGCCATAATTTTGAAATTTACGGCGTACTGACGGGTTTTGAATACCGTAATCGTCGACGCAACCGCAGGCGACGAAACAAACACGAACAAAATTTTGGAATAACCGCAAGCGAGCAATTGTCCGAAAAAAGTGGCTACTCCCAATGTGAGCACCAACCACCCCAGCCATATTCCCAAATGGTTGTCTTGCGCGTACGACGAAGAAACGGTAGCAAGCCCCAGCGCCGTAACGAACGACGGCAAAAGAACCTTTTTTATTTCCACTTCCACTACACCGCACGCCACCAAAAACAAAAATATTCCGCACGCAAGCAGGCTAATTCCTACGCACAAGGTAGAGACTCTTTTTTGCTTTTCACTAAGATGCCAAGAAGTGTTATTCATTTTGCGTCTCCTCGCACGACGATTGCTCTTTTTTACGAAGCTTTTCGCCATCTTTAGTACTATTTGGTAAAGAATTTTTGACTACGGTGCCGTTTTTTCGTTGCACACCGTCGTCGAAGCATTCGCTGAATTCTCTTTTTGTTTTCTTTACCAAAAAGAAATCTTTTTTGGTAGGATCGCCAAATACACTCTTTTCGTATCCGTAATATTGCGCGTCTAGTGCGTCCTGCTCCACGAAAATGAAAGGTCTTTTCCCGCACCTTTTTGCAAGAATCAAGTGGCGAACGATTATTCCTACGCCCAGCGCAAGTATTGCGAGGCTTACGAGCTGACTAACTCTAAAAATTCCCAAATACAGTGAATCCGAACGCAGCCCCTCTATAAAAAATCTTGCCGTGCCGTAGCCTATGCAGTACACGGAAAAGCAAAATCCGTCGAAGCTTTTTCGTCTGCCGTTATACAACACCATGAGGACTGCAAATATTATTGCGTTACAAAACGACTCATAAAAAAAGGTCGCCTGATACCACTCGTCTCCGATTTTGACAGCAAGCGGAAACCATTGTAGCGACGGATTGGTAACAAGCTGTCCGTACGCCTCTTGGTTGGCGAAATTGCCCCATCTGCCTATAACTTGTCCAAGTACGATTACGCAAAATGCCATATCCAACATCTGAACAAATGACATTTTTTCTTTTTCAGGCTTCTTTTTGTATATATTATACACGATAATACCGCCGATAACTCCGCCAATAAGACCGCCGTATATCGCAAGCCCCGAAAGACCGCCCTCTAGCCCTACTATTCTTTTTAATGTCCATTCGGCAGCGTTGCCGTTTTTTAGCACGTCAAAGATTATGTAATAGGCGCGCGCCCCCACTATCGCAAGCGGTATGCAAATAAGCGCGATATCAAACACAATATCTCCGCTGTAACCGCGACTTTTGTTCATAAAATACGCGATAATTATGCACAGCAACATACCGAAGCCTATCAAAAAGCCGTACCAGTTAAATGCGGAAAACAACGTGCCCATACTTACTCCTCAAATTATTTTGTCATATTATACAACCTTACGCCGTCCGTGTCAACCCCAATACAAAAACAAAAAAAGATAATTGCATGCAAAAAACAAAATTTTTAAAAAAGTTGCGAGATTTTTTCGCAACTTTTGGCGGTTATTGTCATTTATCGCGCGGTTAGTATGCTGTAATCGTTTGGCTCAGCTCTGTAAACGCCTAATGCAAAGTTTTTTTAGTATTTTAGCCGAAGCATTTTTGCCTTTCTCCGCTATTCGGTTTTTATCGCAATCACTCCCACGGTTTCGGCGTAGCGGTCGGTGCGAAGCAAAACTGACTTGTACAAAACTCCGTTTTTGTAGTAGTCCAAATACCCCTCGCTTTTTAGCGACGCTTTGGGATAGGACACTATCAACCTGCTTCCCACCGCGTCCTGCTCCGAAAAATATTTACACTCCGCATCCTCTATTTCCTCATACCCGGGCAGTTCCCCCTCGGCCACGACCACGCTCCTGCGCTTTATTTCGTAGGCCAGCCTTTTGCCGTAAATCTCCACGCGCACCTGTTTTCCGTCACCGCACGCTCTAATGTATATTTTGCCCGTCGAATCGTTTACGAACCGCAAATCAGAGTAACTACCGTTGACCATAGCGTCAAATGACGGAAGCTCGTAAGCCACCTTTAGCGAGTGGCGTTGCGCCGCAGTAACCGACAGCCCCGACAAAAGAACTGCATTGTACAGCGTGGTGGACGCCTGGCAAACGCCTCCGCCGTAACCCTCCTCGTACTTACCGCCCACGATAATCTTGGCGGGTAAAAAACCGTTGGATTCCGTGCGCCTACCCACCGTCGAATTAAAGCTGAATTGCTCGCTTTTTTCCAGTACGGTGCCGTTAATTTTTGACAAAGCCAAATTTATATTGTGCTTGCGCGACGGACTTGACGACGAATAGTCGGTGCAATAGCTGGCGCGCAAATGAGTTTCTTCCTTTAGCATCTCCGCGCGCACGGTAGGAAAAATCGTTAGCCTTTGCGCAGTAACCACAATTTCCCTGCCTGAACGCAATCCGTAAAAAATGTCGCGGTAGAGCTTTGCCTCGTTGACCTTGTGTCCAGGCTGCTCGCTCGTTATTTCAAAAATCTCTTTTTCGTCTGGACGAAAGGAAATTTGCGCGTCGACAGCCTCAACGTAAGCCTTTTTCATAAACGCGTCTACCGCATCTTTCAAGGTTGGAAAGCAGTACAAAAGCGCGGTACGATAGCCGTGACCGCACGCCACCATATCGCTGACCACCCCGATTTTTACCCGATACGGCTCGTTGATTTTGCGCGCGTGAATTTCGCTCGCCACCAGCGTATCGGTGGGCGCAATATGATGATCGCAAAACACAACCGATACGTTCCCGTCAACAAGCTTGATTACCGCCCTGTCCTCGCGGTACGCTCCCATGCAAACGACCGTCAATAGCAGCGACAAAACAAAAAAAATCAGCGCATACTTCCTTTTCATAATACTATAATCCCACCGTTTGCGGTTAATTATGATATTTATGAAGTAAAAACTGATTTTTTAGTTATGTATTATTTAATTAAATTTATTTTGCAGACGTTCGTCCACAGTTTTTCTGCAAACAAAACTTTTTCCATGGATTTATTACAAAATTATCTTTAAAAATAAAATTTACTCGCGGTGAAAGGCAAAATCTACTACACGGAGCGTTCTTCTTGGCAGATTTTGCTCCAAATACGCAAATCGTTTTGCGCTGTGGAAACCAACCACTCACGGCGGTTGAGCACCGGATCGAGAATACAAATTCGGCGCAACCTACCAAGCTCCAACCCCACGTCCTGACCGCTAAAGCCTATTTCTGTCAAGTCATCACCACTTACTTTGAGCAGCGACAGGTCGTACGGCGCGTTTTCGTCCAAAATCGCCTGCTTAACCTTGTCAAACTTGTGCAAATCGTCGTTGTGCTTGCCCGTCCCAAGAGCGTCGGCGCGGTTAAGTAGCATCAAATCATCGATTATATCCATATTGTCCGCCACGAAAATCTTTACCTTATTAAACGAGGCTTGCCCCTTGAGATCGTACATATGATTATATATTAATCTTACGGCAAAATCAATTTCCTTATTGGAAAAGCGCAATCGTTCCATAATTTCTTTTGCCATACGCGCGCTTTCCATAGCATGCTTGTGCATATTTCCGTCACGAAGCTTACACTTCGGCTTGGCAATATCGTGAAAAAGCGCCGCAAGTCGCACTCTTGGGTGAGCGTTTTTTACCGTATGAAAGGTGTGCCAAAGCACGTCGTAGTTGTGATACAACGGATTTTGCGGAAATTTTCGCATTTGCACCATTTCCGGAATAAAATATTCAAACAGTCCTGCCGATTCGGCATAAACCAAAGCGTAAAAATGCGCGTCCGTCACTCCGTACATTAAATCCGCATTTAGCATGCGCACAAGCTCCTGCCGTTTGCGCTCAGGGCTTATGTCCGCAAGCAAGTGCGCCTGACTTTTCGCACAATTCTTGGTATTCTCGTCTATATCGAATCCCGTTTCGGCAGCGATTCGCACCATGCGCAAAAGTCGCAGACCGTCACTCAAAAACACTTTATCGTGAATTTGCCTAATTATTTTATTTTTGGCGTCAGCCACTCCGCCGTAAGGATCAAAAATCTCTCCGTCCGCCAACCTGCAATAGATGCAGCCCACGGTAAAATCACGGCGCTGCGCGTCCGTTTGCAAATTAACACCAAGCTGGACGGTTTCGGGAATGTGCTTGCCTCCAAAGTAAGTTTCGCTACGAAAAGGAGTATATTCGTACTGTCTTTCGCCTATGGTAACGAGCGCCGTGCCCAGCTTTTTGGACTGCAGTCTGTACGGAACGCCGAGTTCTTCTACTCTCGCCTCCCCGCACAAATCAATATCGGTGGCGTTGATGTCAAGTCCTGCGTATAAGTTGCGCAAAAAACCGCCCACCGCGTAGATAGGATGCGGAGAGTTTTTTGCAAATCGTATCAAGCTGTCTGGAAATATACTAATCATTTTGGTTAAAACTCATTGTATGCAACACGTTAAAATAGTATTTTGAACAAAATTTTATGGTACCGTTATCAAAATTTTTTGACGTACCTCAATTTTATTTATTCACTCTAAAGGTCTTTAGTCCACACTCCACAATCTCGCAATCCATATCAAGCGAGGTATAAATTTCACCGTCAAGCTGAATAGGACGCTGGGTTTTGACGTGAATTTTTTTACAACGGTAAGTGTTAATTACGTCGATTTTTTCGTGCTTTCCCTTTACGAATGAAGGCAATATCGGCAAAATTTTTCCGTCGGCGGGCATCGTAATAATAGTTACGTCCATAAGCCCGTCGCGCACGTCGGATTTTGGGGATATCTTCATACCACCGCCAAACTGCTTGCCGTTGCACACGCCCATCATAATAACGTCTTCCTCTCGGGTTTCGCCGTTTTCCTCGGTAATTTCGATATGGTACGGCTCAAAATGACTTATGCAGTAAATCAGACTTTTGAGATAAGTAATTTTGCCGTTTCGACCTGCCACTCGCTCCAAAACGTCTATATCAAGCCCCGTACCGCCTACGTTAAGACAGCGCTTCCCACCGATATTTATATAGTCAAAGTAATCGGTTTCGCCTTTTACGATAATGTCCATAGCCTTGTCTACGGAGGTCGGTATGCCCACGCCTCGCGCAAAATCGTTGCCTCTACCGCTTGGAATAAATCCCACAGCAGTTTTTGACGGATCAACGATGCCGTTGAGCACCTCGTGAAAGGTTCCGTCTCCGCCCACGGCAACTATAGTACCGCAGTCCTCGATCGAAAGCTTTTGCGCAATCTTTTTTGCGTGTCCCACCGAACCGGTAATATGCACAGCATACTCGATCTTGTTTTTGCAACAATAATTGACAATCTTGCTGAGATTTTTCTTTCCCAGTCCGTGACCGCTCGTCGTATTTACGATAAAGTTAAGCATAAATTTCCTCTTTTGATATTTTTGTCGTTTGGCAATCTTACTTTATAAGAACAATGCAAATTTCGTCAAAATCCACTATCGAGAAGGAGCCTTGAACAAATCCTGCCTCCTTGAGCTTAGCCCTAAGTAGCGTATAAAAAGTATTTTGTACCTCAGCGTAAATTTTTGCATCCATCTTTATTTCTATTGCAAAATATTGCGCTGTGTAATATTTTCCGCAAACCTTGTATCCGTATTTCTTGTTTTGCTTAGCATAATTTGCGATTGCTCTTATTTGCGTGCTGAGCAAAAGGTTGTTTTTTACTTTAAAAACACCCTGCACATCATCGTAATAATCGTAGGCAACAGGAGCAGTTCTCGGGTACAGCGAGCTGTCGTTTTCGAAATGGCTGTACTTGGTATCGCTGTCGGAAAGCAAAAAATACTTGTGCGACGAGGCTTCAATCTTGGTAGTTCCCACGTTGGTCAAAAAGTCGCTCCAGGTGCAATCCACCATATACCACTCACCGTCCAGCTTAACCTTGTTCCAAGCGTGCTCGGCAATCTTTTCGCCCGAGCGCGCCGTACCAACGATTCTCTTGCAGTCAATGCCCATAATATTGCACATCAACGAAAATGTCTTTGCGATTCCGTCGCACACCGCAAATCCCGTGGTAAGCACTCCGTCCAAATAGAAAGCAGGTTGCTGCACGGATTGAGCAACATCACTGTTTTCCAGCACTGCGTAATCGTAAGAGGTTTTCCACATAATATAATCAAAAATTGCGTGCACGATTTGCGCGTCAGTCATTTCTTCATCAATAATCTTGCGCAAGGTTTCGCGCACCGTCTCATAAATTTGCTGCGCCGAGCTGCCCTGCTCTATATTTGGCTGATAGCCTTCGTTGACCACAAAATAAAGCTCTTCGGTGGTGGAAACTTTATCGTAAGACAACGGCCTACTATCAATAGCAAATTCTCCGTTGTAATTGTCGCTTGACAAATGCGGAACCTGCAAAGAATCGTAAGCAGTTTTGTTTTTTGTATCAAAGTTGGTTGGAATATTGCCTGTGACGAAGGAAATTCTTATTTTCAGCACTCCGTTCTTTTCGGTCGAACCGCTCGCATCCAAATAATAACTGCCTGTTTGGCTAGCCTTTTTCCATGCAATGTCCGTAAGATAGGACGGCGAGTGCTCCGAAGTGTACCCCATAAAAAGCTTGATTATTACTTGCTCACAAGGCTTGGCGTTGACCGTGACAACAGTAGCGTCGGGTCTGAAGGTCATTGCATACGAAAAAATATCGTAGACCTCCTGATCGTCCGTCATATAATAATTACCGTTAAGATATTTTTGGTCGAGATAATCCATGGCAGTACCTTTTACCGCCGTATGATAAAAACTCGCCGAGCTACCCGAAAAAATCTCATCGCCTGCATACGAAAGCCCCACGGTGTAAGAAATGAATATTTCTATAATCCCCGTCGCGTCAAAGCATCCGTCGCTGAACTTGTCGGAATGAGTTTCGGATGTATATTTTTGCGACCCTATGCTTACGGTAAACACTCCGTCGACACTAGGCGCGTCCCATCTAAGATAAACATTAGGGTAGGAATCGTCGTAGTCAAGACGAAGATTTTTTATAGGCAAATCACCCTTTACAACAACTGTTGTGGTCATATTTTCTCCCATACGTACAGTAGTTCCATTGACCAAACACGATATTTCGTACTTGCCTACGCCTTGTGGCAAAAATTCAAATCCCAAGTCGGCGGTGGTCTTAGCGATAATTTCCTTTACCGTTTCGCCGTTTACCTGCCACTCCACCAAGGACTTTTGCGTCATTCCGCCCAACGCGAAAAACACGGTTTGCGGTTGCTCCTGAATCAACAAACTTTCGTCGTAGGACACTGACAAATCCTGCTGACCGTCGTACACAACGAACTCGTACTCTGCGCTGATATCATAATCCACCGCAGTCGCCTGCAGGGTATAAACTCCCGCAGTCGCCGGAGTATGATAAAAGTTTATTCCATTGATAGCCGACTGATTTCCGTTGAGCGTCCACACGATATTTGCGTTTTGTCCCGAGCCCTGACCGGTTAAAGCGGTAAACTCTAGCTCCTCGTAATCGTTAAGCTCCACCGCCCTGCCGCTGTGGGAATAAATGCTCATTTCGCTAACCTCGTCGTACGTGGCGACGATTCTTACGGACGCGCGGGAGTTGCCGTAGCGCGCGGTAACGGTTGCCGTGCCCTTTGCCAAAACGATAAAGCGACTGTCCGAAACATACCCCACATCGGTATTAGAAGCAGAAAAGCTGACGTTGGAAATTTCATCGGATTTATCGGTTAAATACTGAGTAAGCTCCACGGTTTCACCAACGGAAGCGTAAATTTCGCTTTGGCTAAATCCTAATTCGTAGCTTGTAAACAAGAAAAAACAGCCACTGAGATAACTGGACAGCAGCACGGTTACCATAAAAAGATAGAACAATCTTTTTTTCATCTTTTCTCCTTATTATGCACAATAAAAATCAAGCTCCCTCTTGTTCAACCTGTCAAGCCTAGAAAAATTCCATTTTATTATATCACACAATACAACAATTTACAACAGAATTTATGAATTTTCAGCAAACTTTAATTCTACCCTACAAAGCTATAGCATAAAATATTTTTATGAAAAACGCTGTCAGGGCGGCATTTATTTTGTCCGCATTTACTTTTGCCGAGCGAACCATCGGCTTTTTATTCAAAATTTTCCTTTCGCGCGAGCTCGGGGCATCCGCCGTGGGCGTGTATCAAGTGGCACTATCCTTCTTTTTGGTGCTACTTACACTTATTACCAGCGGAATTCCGCTCGTCGTGAGCAAAATGACTGCAAAATACCGCGCCGAAGGCTTGCGCAAGTTAGAAAGCTCTATAACGACCTCAGCACTATTGCTGGGACTTGCGGTCGCCTCGGTGTGCTCGGTAGTGATCTTGGCGCTGAAAAACCAAATCGGCGCTCTTTTTGCCACTCCAAAAAGCATAACGCTGGTAGTATTGATGCTTCCGTCGCTGTTTTTTTCGGCAGTTTACTCGGCGTATCGCGGAAATCTCTGGGGACAGCAAAAATACACTCTTGCCAGCGCTTTGGAGCTTGGTGAGCAAATTTGCCGTATAATTTGCTTCGTGCTGTTCATTTTGATAGGCTTCGACAAACTAAAAGCAACGGCCGTTTCCACCTGCGTTTCTTGCTTTGTAAGCGCAACCGCATGCGTGCTTTGTTACGTGATCTACGGCGGAAAATTTTCCTCGCCAAAAAGCACCTTTGCTACGCTTACCAAATCTGCTTTCCCCGTAACCGTAGCCAGAGTTTCCACCGGCGTGGTCAGCTCAATCGTTGCAATTATCGTGCCCATGCTACTCATATCCGGCGGTATGGACGCAAAAAATGCAATGTACGTGTACGGCTACAGCGTAGGTATGGCAATGCCGTTGGTTTTCGTTCCGCTAACCTTTGTGGGCAGTATTTCCTTCGTACTTATTCCATCGCTCTCCACCGCATCAGCTATGAGCAACGACAAATCGGTGATTCGCCAAATCGAAAAGGCGCTGGAAGTGTCTATAGTGCTCGGTGTAATGTTATTTCCCGCATTTTTCGTATTGGGTGAGCCTATAGGCGTGTTTTTGTACGGAAACGCCGACGCAGGCAAATTCCTTTCGGCATCCGCGTGGCTTATTCTTCCCATAGCCCTCGAAAATATAACCTCGTCCATGATGAACACGCTGGATTTGGAATACAAGGGACTGTTGAACTACTTTATCGGCTCAGCGGTGATGTTTGGCATACTCTTTGCCTTTAAAACCAATTTTAATATATATTATTACACCGTGGGAATGGGCGCAAGCCTTATTATCTCGTCAGTGCTGGACGTGCTTGCTATGCGCAAAAAAATCAAGTTTGGCGCAAAAATCCTGCCAAACATTGTCAAAAACTGCGCGTTGCTGTTCCCTGCCTGCCTTATGACTCGATGGTCGTACGACTTGACAGCAGGCTTGCATGAATTTTTCCGCATAGCAATAGGCGCAGGCTCGGGATTTTTGTTTTTGATGGGACTGTTCTTTCTTTTCGGTTCGATAAAAACAGAATATTTTTTCAAAAAAAATTCTGCACAGGTACAAAAAAGCATTGCCATCCGCAAGCATATGTGATACAATAACATAGTTGTTTTTGCGCATTTGAAAGACGAAACGGCAGTTTGGCGCTTGGACTAAAAATCGCAAATTGCAACAAAATTTAATAAACGGAGGGCCCGACATTGAGTCAAACTCAACAGGAAATTGCAACTCCTAAAGCTTGCAAAAAGTATTCGATTGTTATCTGCGGCGTTCTTTATGCTATTTGTGCTGCGTGCCTTACGGCAATCCTTTTGCTAACCAAAAATCCCGTCCATATTTCTATGGCGGTAGTTGGTTTTGCCGTAATCGCATCCGTCATCACATTCGTAGCGTTTGGACGGCGTTTTTTTGTTGCCATGGGCACGGCTTACGCGTTGATTGCAGTAATTTGCGCAGACCTCGTGTGGTATTTCCTTTATACCATGACCGACAAAAACAAAGAGGCAAAAATTAATTCCGCTCTGCTTAGCGTAGGCGTAAGCGTGCTGCTTATTGCGCTCATTACCGTTATAGTAATGATGCATCGCAAAAACAAGGCAAACGTTACGACCAGGTACATCACCTACACGGCAAGTTTTGCGGCGTTGTCCATAATTTGCAAAATGATCTCCAACACCATCTCCACGGTGCTGCCGGTAGTGCAAATTAAGCTCAGCATTGTTTATATTCCGTGGACGATTTCGGGAATAGTTCTCGGTCCTGTAGGTGGAGTTCTGTCCGCCTTACTTGGCGACGTTATCGGTCAGGTTTTGGTACCAACGGGTGGCTCGGTTTTGCCATTGACACTGGTTTCCAACTCGCTGTTCCCACTTTTTCCTGCGCTTATGTACAGATATTCACCTATCAAAAACGACTACGTAAACGTAGCAATCGGCTTGTTCGTTTCTATGCTTTGCTGTACTCTTGGAATCGGAACCTACTCGCTGTATCAAGCGTATTACAGCGAAACGCAATTTGGCGCGTATTTCCTCACGAGGCTGTGGCAAGTTCCTGTGCTCGTGCTCAACTGCGCACTCATCATAAGCTTGCTCCCACCGCTCAAGCGCTTGGGAATAACCGAGCTTTTCTCCAGAAAAAAGGTGAAAGAGCCTACTGAAAAGCAAGAGCCTACCACCTAAAATAATAAAAATTTAATATCCATTCACAGCCGCAAGCAAAACGAAATATTTGTTTGCGGTTGTTTTTTGCCGTGCTAGCAAAAGGAAAACCTTTTCTGCCGCTCTCCGCACTACTTCAAACGCAAAAAAAATTTACATTTTTTCAAAAAAATACCTGCTATTGTTTTGTAAATTCCTAATAGTTTGTGGTATAATGAGTGCGTAAGCAAATCTTAATTAACAAAGAGGAATATTTATGAAAAAATTGTATTGCGGAAAAACCAAAGACGTTTATGCTCTCGACAACGGCAACGTTATGCTCAAGTTCAAGGATGACTGCACCGGCAAGGACGGAGTTTTTGATCCGGGCGAAAACAGCGTTGGACTTACCATCGACGGTATCGGCAAGGCTAATCTCCAAACCTCCGTTTATTACTTCGAAATGCTCAAAAAAGCAGGCATAAAGACCCACTACGTTTCGGCTGATATCGAAAACGCTACTATGGAAGTTCTCCCCGCCAAAGTTTTCGGTCACGGTCTCGAGGTTATTTGCCGTCTCGTTGCTACCGGTAGCTTTATCCGCAGATATGGTGAATATATCGCTAACGGTACCAAGCTCGAAGGCGGATACGTAGAATGCACCTTCAAAAACGACGAAAAGGGCGACCCACTCGTTACCTCCGAAGGTCTTGCAGCTCTCGGTGTTATGTCGCAGGAAATGTTCAACAGCATGAAAGAGCAAACTCTCAAAATTACCAAAATCGTAGCGGACGACCTCAAGTCTATTGGCCTCGACCTTTGGGATATCAAATTTGAGTTTGGCTACAACAACGGCGAAGTTATCCTTATCGACGAAATTGCTTCTGGCAACATGCGCGTTTACAAAGGCGACAAAATCATTGATCCGGTTGAACTTACCAAGCTCATCAACAATAGATAATATCTCTAATTTCCATTAGATAGCATCTTGGATTTTAGCAATCAAAAAGTGTCTGCCAAACGGTAGACACTTTTTGATTTTGTTCTCGCACAAATTATACTAATATTTCTTTAGGTATGCCTATTTATGAAATGCAATCTGCTAAAATACTTACTCAACCCGTTCAAGTGCTCATTTACTTTTAAAAATAAACAAAAAATAGCGAATTAAACACTTTTTAGGTGTTCAACTCGCTACCACTTGGCGGAGCGTGTGAAACGTAAAACTATAATTAATAGATATTTATTGTTATTTAAGGATGAATAATGATGAATTATAAAGCATATACCAAAACCAAATCTTATATAGCTTATGTAAATATGATTCAAACCTTTTCTAAATTTTGTTTTATATTTTTACAAAATATCAATATACTCTCCGTTAAGAGCCTTATTCATACTTCGGACGGCGCAAAACTTGCCACACATTGAGCAAGTGTCATCATGCTCAGGTTTACGTTCAGCTCTAATACGCCTCGCTGTGTCAGGATCTAACGCACATGCCCATTGTTCTTCCCAATCAAGCTTCCTTCTTGCATCACCCATGCGGTCGTCAATATCTCTTGAATGAGGAACTTTTTTTGCTATATCGGCTGCGTGGGCTGCTATCTTGGATGCAATAATACCTTGCTTTACGTCATCAACATTAGGTAGAGCAAGATGCTCGGCAGGTGTAACGTAGCAAAGAAAGGCTGCACCCGAAGCCGCCGCAATAGCTCCACCGATGGCAGATGTTATATGGTCATATCCTGGAGCAATATCCGTAACGATAGGTCCAAGAACATAGAAAGGCGCACCCATACAAATAGTTTGTTGAAGCTTCATATTTGCTTCGATTTGGTCCATTGGCATATGACCGGGGCCTTCTACCATTACCTGAACATCTTTCTCCCAAGCACGTTTTGTCAATTCTCCCAAGCGAACAAGCTCCTCTATTTGACAAACGTCACTTCCATCCGCAAGACAGCCGGGACGGCAGGCATCACCAAGAGATATAGTAACATCATATTCACGACAAATTTCAAGAATCTCGTCATAATATTCGTAAAATGGATTTCCCTCACCGGTCATACACATCCATGCAAACACCAAAGAGCCTCCACGTGAAACGATATTCATCTTTCTTTTATGTTTTTTTATCTGCTCAATAGTCTTGCGTGTAATGCCACAATGGAGAGTGACAAAATCCACTCCATCCTCGGCATGAAGTCTAATAACGTCTATAAAATCCTTTGCAGTTAAAGTGGCGAGATCACGTTGATAGTGAATAACGCTATCATATACGGGAACAGTTCCAATCATTGCCGGACACTCTGCTGTTAATTTTCTACGGAAAGGCTGCGTATTACCGTGAGAGGATAAGTCCATAATAGCTTCTGCTCCCATATTAACCGCTGCCATAACCTTTTCCATCTCAATATCATAATCTTTACAATCTCTCGATACGCCTAAGTTAACGTTGATTTTGGTACGAAGCATAGAGCCGACGCCATTTGGATCTATACATGTATGAAGCTTATTCGCACATATAACAACTTGCCCCTTTGCAACAAGATTTCGAATTTCTTCCTCGGTTCTGTACTCTTTTGCTGCAACTTTTTTCATTTCAGAAGTGATGATGCCGCGTCTTGCAGCATCCATTTGTGTTGTGTAATTTCTCATTTTTTTGGTTCCTTTCAAGTGTTTTTTATTTAGAAAACTGACTTTTTAAATCAAAAGCATGATTCATCGGCCCCGATCCTTGTCCAAGATCAAGCATATCGGCAAGGGCCCCCGAAATATAATCTTTTGCTCTTTGCACGGATATCTCAATATCGTATCCTTTAGCAAGGTTTGCGGCTATCGCCGAAGAAAGCGTACATCCGGTACCATGCGTGTTAGGGTTATCTATACGCTTACCGTAAAACCACTTGTAGTTGCCGTTTGCATACAGAAGATCGTTTGCATTATTGATGCTGTGGCCTCCCTTCAAAAGAACGGCGCAACCAAAGGTATCGCCTATGTGCTTTGCCACGTTTCCCATATCTTCTTTCGTGGATACTTTCACCCCAGAAAGAACCTCGGCTTCTGGAATATTTGGCGTGATAAGGGTAGCCATAGGCAAAAGTTCTCGCATCAAAACAGAAACTGCATCGCTTTTCATAAGCTTAGACCCGCTCGTTGCAACCATAACAGGATCAACAACGATATTCTCTGCTTTGTAATAGGATAGTCTGTTTGCAATTACTTCGATAAGCTCTGCTGAAGCCACCATACCAATTTTTACGGCATCGGGGCGAATATCCTCGAATACCGCATCAATTTGTTGTGCCAAAAATTCAGGTGTTGATTCCTGAATAGATGTTACGCCGGTCGTGTTTTGTGCGGTGAGAGCCGTAATAGCACTCATTGCATAAACACCATTTAGCGTCATTGTTTTCAAATCTGCTTGAATACCGGCGCCTCCGCAAGAATCACTTCCTGCGATTGATAATGCTGTTTTCATTTTCTTTCTCCTAAATTTTATTTGCATTATTTTTATTGAGCGACAAAGAGTGGTGCCCCCGGTCTGCCGCTATTATTTATATTTGTACTGATTTAAAGTCAGTAATATAATAATCACTATTTGTTTTCATATCTTCCTGTCTTGATTCGTGCTTATCATATACTGCTGCTACAATAAAGCCATCATTTTTTGCCGTCAGTAGTGCGTGATATGCATCCTCAAACACTACAGTTTCGCTCTTTTTTGTTCCTAGATGCGCAAGTGCCGTGCGATATATATGCGGAGTTGTTTTATCATATCCTACTTCTGCCGTGGTAAAAATTTCTGAAAAATATTCTCTAATATTTAAGCGTTTAAGTGTGGCTTCTACAAGATATCTATCAGTAACGGTTGCCACACACATCTTAACTCCTTTTTTATAAAGATTCTTTAAGAAATCCGTAACTCCATGCTTTAGTTCTACCTTACTGTTATAATGTTCCTCTACCATTGCATTTACACCAGTAACAATTTCTTTAACGCTTAATGTTACTCCATAATGTTTACGATAATATTGCGCAGATTGCTCCAATGTAAACGTCTTAAATGTTTCGGCTAAATTTTCTTTTGGCTCTATTCCAAGAGAGAGAAGATATTTTTCACCAATAGTACTCCATATGTGCATAGAATCAAGAAGCGTTCCATCCAAATCAAAAATAGCGCCCTTTATCATTGGTTCGTCAACTCTTTAGCTATTGCAAGAAGTATTTCTGCCTCAGTCTTTGGATCATCGGATTTCATAATAGCGGATACAACGCATATACCTGCAATACCAATACCTCGAAGTACTTCCGTATTATTTTTGTTAAGTCCACCGATGGCATTAACAGGAATCGGAACAGCTTTGCAAATAGCATCCAACGTTTCGGTAGAGGTCAACACCGTCTTTACTTTTGTTGTCGTAGGATATATGGCGCCTACCCCAAGATAATCTGCGCCACCTTCGTATGCTTCAAGTGCCCATGGAACTGTTTTGGCTGTTGCTCCGATAATAAAATCATCACCTAAAATTTTGCGTGCAGTTGCAATAGGCATATCATCTTTGCCGAGGTGAACACCTTCCGCTCCCACCGCTAACATTACATCGATACGGTCATCAATAATCAACGGTACGTTGTATTGTTGCGTAAGCTTATGAACTTTTTGTGCAATCGCTATATACTCACCAGTAGTTTTATTTTTCTCTCGAAGTTGAAGGATTGTTGCACCACCTTTGAGTGATTCTTCTACACGCCAAAGAAATTCTGCTTCTTCAAACCCAGTAGAATCTGTTATAAAGTAAAGCGTTGTATCAAAATTTTTCATTTTCTTCTCCTTACATATATAGATAATCATTCAGCACAGGCTGAAGTCCCTCGTCTTCAATATCTTTATACATCTTGTCAAGATTGCGGTTATCGTCAATCTCAAACTGTTCGTCGCCTTGCATATCACCCGAATCCTTGCCGTTATATTTGCTATCGTGATCGCCAATACCTGTTGAAACTCCTGCAGATACCTTTGTAGCAGCAATTT
>JAFQMX010000018.1 GCA_017396125.1 Clostridia bacterium | reverse complement strand
CTCCGTCGCCGTACAGCGTGTCGCCGACAATCGGGCAGCCGATATGCGCGCTGTGAAGCCTGAGCTGATGCGTGCGCCCTGTGATGGGTTGCATAAGCGCGAGCGAATAATTTTTCCCGCACCAAACGGGAGAAACAACCGAAACGCACTTGGTATCTCCGCCTATTTGCCTTTCTATTCCAAATCCGCGTTCTATCGGCGCATCAACGATAATTTTTTCTTTGAGCGCGCCCTTGACCACGGCAACGTAAAACTTGTTTATATCACGAAGACGGCTGTGAGTAACGGCGTTGTTGGCAAGTAACACCAACCCCTCGGTGTCCTTGTCTAGACGCGTAACCACGCGGTAGGTTTTGTCCGGAAAAAGAAATTTCATGCCGTTAAGCACGCTAGTGATGGGATGACGAACGGTGGGCATAGGCGAAATTCCCCTGCCCTTTTCGATAACGGTAACGTCCTCGTCGGCATAAACGACCTTTAATCCAAGGTCAACCGGCTCAAAATCACGTTCCTTTTCTTCGGTAAACTGCAATCTTATGGTTTGGCCAAAATGAACTTTTTCGTCCGCCCTTATGGACTTGCCATCCACTGTCATACCGCCGTTGCGCTTGAGCGAAAGAATTTGGCGATGCGAAAACTTTGCCTTTAGCCAATCGCGCAAATATCCGTCAAATTCAATTATATGCTCTTCTATCTTCATTTTATCATCCCAAAAGGTTAATTATCGTATAAAAAGCTTTGGTGCAAGCAAAAAACTACAAGCACGCCAAGGCATCGCTATTATTGTATATTACCGTGTCGGGTTTTGTCAATACTATTGTGAAAATCAAACGTGCCCGCACGGCCAAAACCTTGACAAAATACGCGATATGGTATATAATAACCTGGATTTTGCGGTGGTGGCGGAACTGGCAGACGCGCTAGTCTCAGACGCTAGTGGTTAATTCTCGTAAGGGTTCAAATCCCTTTCACCGCACCAAAAAAGAAGCAAGGTTTGTGCCTTGCTTCTTTTTATTTTATTCAATTGCGCCGTCATAGCCAAAAATTATTGACAAAGATTAGATTATTCCGGTGATAAAAATTTCGATGCCTACGAGGATCAGGATTAATCCGCCGAAAACCGTAGCTCTGCCCGAAAACTTTGTTCCCACTTTTTTGCCAAGATGCACACCAACAAGACAGATAAAGAAAGTTACTGCCATTATTATCACGGCGCAAACTACGGCTTGTAGCAATTTGTACTCCGCTATTGTGAATCCCACCGACAACGCATCGATAGACGTCGCCACAGCCTCAAACAACAAAGCTTTGTACGTAACGGGCTTTTTTTCCACTTCTTCGGACTGCTTTAGCCCCTCTACCAGCATTTTTATTCCGATAAAGCTGAGCAGCACTAGCGCTATCCACGGAATAAATTTTTCGAACGCCGAAAAATATTTTACGATGGTGTGCACGCAAATCCACCCCAGCATAGGCATAAGTCCCTGCGCCACGCCAAAGATTCCTGCTACCGCCGTCATCTTTTTCTTCTTCATCAGCGGTTCGTTGAGCCCGTTGGCGAGCGATATCGAAAACGCGTCCATAGACAGTCCCAACCCAAACAACACGCTGTTTACAAAAAACATTATCCCCCAATTCATACTTTTTCCCTCGTAAATAAATTTTCCAAGCGCAACCAAAACACACTTGGAAAATCCCGATTACCGTACGCAATTACGGTTTGATTATATCATTTAATTACGGAAAGTGTCAACGATTATTCATCGGTAGGCATTTGTGGCAAATCGCTTTCCACGCTTTCGTCTGTTTTAAATTTTTTTGAGTACGGGTACTTGGACTTTGGAATATTGTCGTACGGAACTACCCTATGTAGTGGCAAGCTTTTTGCCAAAGCCGTAATTTCATTTTTGAGATAGTCGCAAATTTCCGCTCTAACCTCGGCAATATCTCTGTCAGCATCAAAAAGTATGGGCTTGCCAAAAACCACTTTTTTGAGGGCGGGTGAGTTGTAGCTCGGCACGAAATACAACGGTTTTTTGTGCACGCGGTAGTAGTGTCTGGCTACGTCCACGAATTTGTCCTGAAACTCGTTGATTATTTCGTTGAAGCTCGCCGGCTTTTCAGGAAAAATCACTACGTTGTATCCGTCCAGCAACGCTTTTTCGGTGTCGCGAAAGGTTTTTCGCAGGCGCGCGTCCTTGTAAACCCCTATCGTATCAGCGTGGGTGAATAGATAGGCGGACGGAATTGCAATAAGGTACGAAAGTATTCGGTACAGCCACCTAACGCTACTAGGCTTGTGCGACCAAAAATCCTCATAGGAATAATTAGGCACTTCCTTGACTCGCATCATTTGTCCTATGCACCAAATTTTTTTCGGCGCAGGAAAGTACAATTCGTAGGTCACCGGCCCGTGCGCCTGAGCGTGATTACTCACGATTATACACGGCTCCGAAGGTATGTTTTCCGTACCTATAAATTCTCTTTTTTTATAAAACAAACTCACCATCCACTTAATAAAGCGGTACAGCGGCGTTTTTTTGCCTTTGCTTTTTTCTTCCATAATAATCACATAAATCCCGAGCATAAATCTCGGGATTTTAGCATCAATTTTTTTTGTAAAATGCTTCTTTGATATTGCGCAAAATTTGCTAGCGCGGCCAAAAAATCTCTATACGTACCAAAAAAAACTTAACCGTCCTTTAGTTCTTTGACGGTTCTCACCTTTTTATCGGTGGACTCTATATAGGCAAAAAGTTCGTCAAGATTTTCAGTAACAAAGAACAATTCCATACAGTCAGCTTTAATGAAATTGCGCTCGATTGCCTGACGCATAACCACCGTAAGCTCGTCGTAATAGCCGTTTATGTTATACAGCGCGATAGGCTTATTGTGACGGCAAAGCTGCTTGAGAGTAAGAATTTCAAAAAACTCCTCATAAGTGCCGATTCCGCCCGGAGTTACGATAAACGCGTCGGAATTATCTTCCATAATCTGCTTGCGCTCGCGCATAGTATCCGGCATAACGAGTTCGTTGCAAAAATCACAAAGTTTTTCCACCTCTTCCTCGTCAAAAAACTTTGGCACAACGCCCAAAATATAACCGTTTTCCTGCTTGGCACCGCGTGCCACCGCACCCATCATACCATTTCCGCCACCGCCAAATACCAACGAGTGACCTCTTTTTATCATTTCTCTACCCAGTCTTTCACCCTCTTCAATATAATGCGGGTCAATAGTTGGCGACGCTGCTCCGTAAACACAAATTCTCATCTGCTAATCTCCTATAAAAAAATTTTTATCAAGCTTATCTTGTATTCGTATTTATTCTTTGCACGATTATTTTGTGCAAAAATTTATAAACTAATAACTTGCGAAATTATTTGACAGTAGTTTATCTATGCTTTGCGTGAAAGCATATTCCCACGGTATCAGGTCCGCAGTGACTGCCTGCAGTAGGGTTAACGACAACGATTTCCGTCCTAAGATTTTGACCGTACTCTTCCTTTAATCTTTGGTCGATTTCGGCAGCAAGGTCGTATGCGTCGGTGTGACCGATTACTACTCTGTAATCCGCAATATCTTCTTGCAAATCTCTAACGAATTCCAAAAGCTTATTTTGTGCGCCTTTGCGTCCCTTTGCCTTGGCAATCGACGACATAATGCCCTTTTCGTTTATATTAATAATTGGTCTTATGCCCAAGATTCCGCCCATGGTGGCAGAAAAACCGCTAACTCGTCCGCTACGTGCGAAGAATTTGAGGTCATCCGCATAAAAATATACTGCAAATTTATCTCTCTCTTTTTCCGCCCACTCGACGATCTCCTCGGCAGTTGCGCCGTTTTTTGCTCGCTCGCCTATTTCTCGTACGATATTATAGCTCAAAATCGTAATTGCCTTGGTGTCGACGGTGTAAACCTTGCGCTCGGGATATTTTTCCTTCAAATCCTCAAGAGCGAGGCGCATAGCGTCAAAAGTTCCGCTCATTGCCGCAGAAAAATGCACGTAAATTATGTCCTTGCCCTCTTTGAAAGTAGGTTCGAAATACTCCGCATATCTTGTTGGCGACAGTCCACAGGTAGACGGCAAAGTGCCCTGTCTTAGTGTATCGTAAAACTTCTTGGATTCAAACTTTTCAAAGCTCTCGTACGGATAAACCGTCTCGTCGTTAATAACGTAAGGCATACTTATGAGCTTATAACCATATTCGCTGGCAATCTCTGGAGTAATATCTGTATCGGTATCAGTAAACAATTGAAACATACTTTTCTCCTTTGTAAGGGCTTTGTCACAGCAAGCGGTTGGTTTTTTTCAAAAATTCAACCGATAGTTGCACATAGCCTTAATAAAAACTTTTAGCCATTGGCCGTGGTGCGCATCAGCCACGCCAAAAATGCCGATAAAATAAAAGCCCAAAACTTTGACGCTTTGGGCAAAATGGCGCGCCATGAGGAGTTCGAATCCCCAACCTTCGGTTCCGTAGACCGACGCTCTATCCAATTGAGCTAATGGCGCTAATTTCCGCAGACCAACCTAAGTACTCTCAAATCAGTCAGCCATAGTATTATATATGAGTTACAAACAAAAGTCAACAAATTTATTCGTAAATTCAAAAAAATTTTACTTTGTCCGTTTCTCTTATATATAACTGCCCCTGTACTTTAAAAACTCTTGCCGTCTTTTTGCAAAATATACTACTCACTGCGAAGCGCTACTACTGGATCTTTCTTGGCAGCAAGCGATGCAGGAATAAGTCCCGAAATGGAAGTGAGCACGATACTTATTACCATCATAGCGACTGCCGTACCAAGCGTAAGCGTCGCTATTTGCGGAATTCCAAACGCCGTTTTCATGATCAGGTTGAGAATTGCCGAAATAAGTCCCGTTACGCCTATACCGATAAGTCCCGATACCGTTCCGATAATAAAGGTCTCGGCATTGAACAGCGCCGCCACGTCCTTTTTGCGACCACCGAGAGATCTTATTACACCGATTTCCTTTACTCTCTCTATTACCGATACGTAGGTAATAATAGCAATCATTACCGTCGAAACAACCAGCGATAACGCTGTAAAGGCCACGAGCGCTATGGTTACGATTTCGATAAAGGTGTTGATTATACCGATAATGAGCGCAATCATATCGTTGTAAATTACATCGGTGCGATCCTCGTTCGTCAACGTTTTGCCATTTACCACTATATCGCCCTCGTTGTTCCATGCATCAAGATATTCCGTTACCATTCCCTTGTAATAGAAGTCGGAAGGATAAATCGCTATGGAATTAGGTAGCACGCAACCGCCAAGATCACGCAACGTCAAGGTGTAAAAGGCAGGTATATTCTGTCCCATAACCGCACCTATTATGGATGATTCGGAAATCTTGCCCACAAATCCCACGTTGTTCAAATACTCGTTGCCCTCAAAGCTAAAATCGTAGGTGTAGGTAATACCCATATTAGCGCCATTGTAAGAAGAGCTGTTGAACCCCGCTTGGTTTGTGGTATTGAGGTAATTAACGATTTGCGAAGCAAGGCTGTCGGCAATAATCTGCTTGGTGAGCTTTTCGGTATAATAGAATCCAGCAGACAGGCATCCGTAAGAAATGGACTTTTTCGGGCGCAGGATTGCGGTAATTTCAAACTCCACTCCGTCGGTCCAGGAATCGCTCGCATAAGCACTGTAGGTAAACGGATTGATTACCGCCATAGGCGAAGACGCGTCGGTTTTGCTGTACACCGTATCGTTAGGATACCAAGTGAATTTTTTACCAAGCAACTCGTCGTAACTGAACTTTGATTTCTCAATGCTCTCATCATATCGCTCGCTTCCCGCAGCCTTGTACACCATATTAAAGAATTCATCCTGACTGTAATAGCCTAGCTGTGCAAGAAGCAAGTCCGTAAGCTCGGTTTCGTCACTTACAACTATCATTATCTCGTTTGCTTCAGTTGCAATTTTGCTGTTTTCTTTGTTTGACAAAATATCGTACTGCGACAAAATAAAGTCTTCGTTTGTAGGCGCTTGCATAAAGGTGTCCGAAAGCGAAGTAGTGTAGGTAGAAAATTCCCTATACTCGCTGGCGTTAAGCATAGCGGTGTACATAGTTTTTGCTGCAGAAAGCGAAAATCTTTTTCCTTCCTGCCCGTTAAAATCGTAATCGGTGTAAATGTTATTAGCAACTCTTATACCGTAATACTGCACGATTGCTGCGTAATATTCCTCCGGCATTTCAGCAAGGTACGCAAGATAATTCTCGTTGATATTGTTTACGGTACTGAACGAGCTCATATTTCCCGACAAATCCAGCAAGAACTTAATGAGCGAATCAACGTTAACGTAGCCGTCCTCAACGGACTTTTTAAGCGCCTGCGTCTTCATCGCTTGGTCGCTACTTTCCATAAGCGCGTTTATGTTATAGGTTTCTTCCTCTATCGTTATTGGATTGCCCGACAGCATATCGTTCTGCATAGAATTTATGTAGTTTTGCACGCCCGTCGAAACGGCAAGCACGCAGGCAATACCTATGATACCAATAGAGCCCGCTATACACACCGCAACGGTACGCTTCGCCTTGGACCAAAGATTCTTGGCCGACAGCTTGAACGCAGTCCACCACGAAAGCTTGGACTTGCGCGAAATTTCCTTTTTCTTTTTTGGGTGCTCGTCTTTTTCATCAAACGGGTTGGAGTCGGAAACGACCTCGCCGTCCAACAATTTGATAATACGGCTGGAATATTTTTCCGCAATTTCCGGATTGTGCGTAACCATAATTACCAAGCACTCTTTTGCGATCTCCTGAATAAGATCCATAATTTGCGTAGAAGTTACGGTATCGAGCGCACCCGTTGGCTCGTCAGCAAGCAAAATTTCCGGCTCGTTTACGAGAGCACGGGCAATCGCAACTCTCTGGCACTGTCCGCCCGAAAGCTGATTAGGTTTTTTGTTATACTCGCCCTTGAGACCAACCTTGTCCAGCGCTTCCTTTGCCTTTTTTACTCGTTCTTTTTTGTCCATACCCGATATGGTCAGCGAAAGCTCAACGTTTTC
The DNA here is from genome assembly GCA_017396125.1 of Clostridia bacterium. GTDB lineage: Bacteria > Bacillota > Clostridia > Christensenellales > Pumilibacteraceae > RGIG1965. The sequence continues at coordinate 8,131 of JAFQMX010000018.1, read as the reverse complement.
GAGCACTGTTTGATGAGGTATAAGATTGTAGCTTTGGAATACAAATCCTATACGGTGGTTGCGGTAGGTGTCCCAATCCCTGTCGCCGTAATTTTTGGTACTAACTCCGTCAATGTACAATTCTCCCGAAGTATAGTGGTCAAGTCCACCGATTATATTTAGAAGCGTCGTTTTGCCACAGCCCGACGGACCGAGAATAGAAACGAACTCGTTTTGACGAAACGAAATGCTAACGCCTTTTAGGGCGTGTACCTTGTAATCCGCTACATTATAATCTTTTTTAATGTTTTTTAAGCGCAACATATTTTTTTACCTCATTTACAACCTATCACTTTTATATTAAACCAATATTAATAATTTCAATTTTATCCGCTATTCCGCCCAATCTATCACACTACTGTAAGCTCATTTATAACGAAAATTCCGCTGCTCTCTTCGTACTTGATTTCCACTACGTCACCGCTCTTCAAAAATGGCAGGTTGTGATTGAGCGACAGCGATGCCGAAAATACTCTACCTACAACCGACGGCAATTCAGGATTGTCCTTAAATTTTAGATAATAAACCGAATTTCCACCCACGATTACCTCGCGAATTTCCTCAATTTCGTATTGCTCCGCCGCCACGCTGTCGTTGACGTTAATTAATCTCTTGTACTCAATAAGCGCGTCTTCTCTGGAAGTTGCGGTCGCTACGATATTGTAATTGTTCACGTTAACGTACGCGTATTTTTTAACCAAGCCCTCGTCGTCCTTAAGCATAAGGAAGTAGGTCGGCTCACCGTTAAGATTTATCATAATCGGATCGGAGGACGAATATCTTTTTTCTTGCTCCTTACCGATTGCCGACTGCGCCGCAGCGTATTCGGTAGCACCGCCTATGCGCGAAAAAGTCGCTTTTTTGGTGCGCATATCCACCATCATCACGCCCACTATACTTTCGTCCGAACCCACCGAAGTCATACCCGTCTGCAAATACATATTGCCGTTGGAGTACACGTAATTTATGCCCGTGCTGACTTCCAAAACGTCTTTTTTTGCAAACAACGAATTGAAAAATCCGTTGCCATACTTACCCCAACACTCGAGCTGAGATATAATTACTTCTTCGGTAATAACGTGATTAATCCAAGTCGGTGCGTCAAGATAATCGTAATATTTGCTGTCTCCACTGCTTGGATCGGTAACAATTATGCCCACTACGTCCTTGCCGTTCGTGAACCCGATGCGGTTTTTGTATACCGTTTCTACAAACATGGGATTGCCCTCGTCGGTAAGCTCAAGATGCGCCTCGTCTGCTCTCCACGCGGTGATATTGCCAAAATAATTTTTGCGGTTAAGGTCCTCCCACAAATATGCGGAGTCGGTGTATTTAAGCTCTTGCTTTATTATATTTACGTCGGTTTGATCGTTGGCGTTAATTAATACGTAGCCCGGCGAAACTCTGCGATTGGTCCACGGAAAAAATCCGTTGAATTCTATAGGCGCAATCCAATAAAGATTGTTGTTGTGACAAATCATAAAATATTCGCCCACGTGGTACTGAGAACCGAGATTGTCCTCGCCCAACTTTTTATCGCCCAGCTTTTCGGCAAGCCCCTTGTCTACGACTGGGATTTGCATGGTGGTGTAATCCTCCACGCTTCCCACGAAGCTTTGCTCGGTTACCTCGATAAGTCCACGGTAGGATTTTGCCATAAACAGCGGAGAGGTAAAAATCGAAAACACCAGCGTCACAGCCAAAGCAAGCAAGCCCGCATAAAAAGGAATTTGCCACAAACTTTTGATAAAAGGTTTGCTCTCCTTCGTCGGGTCTTTTACGAATAAAGGCACGCTCCAAAGTAGCAACAAAAATATAAATAGCGTTCTGAATCCGCTATGATAAAAATTCAGCGGTACAAGCGAAAAATATACAGACACAATAAGCGTTATTGCCGTAATCGCACCCAAAATGGCCAAAAGCTTTTTTCTACTCATAACAAGCGTACCAGTGAGCTTCTGTTTGAGCTCCTGCCAATCAAAATTAATACCGTTTCCAGCGCGCATAATTCACCTCTACACTCTTAATTTATGGTTTTTGCATCCAATTTACACAAAGCCATACTATAATCTTACTCTTTTTTTTTGCGCTAGTCAATCACTTTACCGGTTTGCATTTGCTAAATTCCATGCCACGCAAAAAAGGCCTTCTTTTCAGGAGACCTTTTTTGACGAAATTTGCGGTAAAGGAACTGCAAACTACGCTAATTCCCACACCGTATGAAAAAGAACAATTGCTTGGTTGATATGCACGAAAATACAAAACTCACAATAAATTCATGCTAAATAAATTTGGAATTTCCAGTTATAAAAATTACTTTTTGAAATAAGCGACTCCCACTACGCCCGGGCCGATATGCGTACCGATTGTACTGCCTACGATATAGGTTGGAACTCTGTGTTCACCCCAAAGATCCTTGCTATTTTGCAAATACGCGGTGGCAATTTCAGGCTCAAGCCCCGTCCAGATAATTCCACACGGCTTGTCAAAGTCCACGCCACTTTCCTTGATTGCGTTATTCATAAGCGCGATTGCCTTTTTGTATCCACGCGCCTTGCCCATCATCTTAACAACTCCGTCATCAAGCTTTGCCACAGGCTTAATATTAAGAATACTGCCCATAATTGCCGACGCACCCGAAATTCTTCCGCCTTTTTTGAGATATTCGAGGGTATCAAGCGTTGCGGTAATGCACACTTTGTCCCTGATTTTCTCCAGCTCCGCCACAACCTCTTTTGCGCTGAGCCCTTTTTCAATTAGTGACAGTGCGTAATTGCAAATGATTCTTTCGCCCGCCGCTACGTTGAGACTGTCAAAAACGTGAACCTTGCCGGCAAATCTTTCCGCTGCAGCTTTCGCCGCCTCGCACGTTCCCGAAAGCTTGGACGAAAGCACAATAGCGATAACCTCGTCGCCGTTTGCCGTAAGCTGCTCGAACTTCTGTTCAAAATCGTACGGCGTAACCTGAGAAGTTTTCGGCAAGCTCTTGCTCTTAACTAATTTTTTATAGAACTCGTTAGGCGTCAAATCTACACCGTCATAATACTGTTCCTCACCAAAGCTGATTTTAAGCGGGGCAATTTCTATGCCCATTTTTTGTGCATCTTCTCTCGATATATCCGACGCCGAATCGGTTAGTATTTTTATTGACATAATCCCTCCGTTTTTTGAGCAAAACACTTGCTCGGTTGTAATTTTTTATATACGTTGTCAAAAATCTTTGACATATCTAATTGTAATATTTCTTAGCAAATATTCTTGAATAATTTTTGGAAAAAGCCTTTAGCACACTGTGTGCTCATATTTTTTTTAGACGGAATTACTCCGCCTATTAGTTTATCTTACAATCGAATAAATACCTTTTTAACAATTTTTGATTTTTATTCCCTCGAGCAAAATCCCGAAGCTGTACCTGAAATTTTTGATAGCATCTTCCTTGGACATACGATTGACCGCGTCGGCATTGAATCCCCTGCAAAAGCACCAAATTGCATAGCCCATAACTTCTGGATCAACGTCCTTGATAAGTCCATTTTTACTTGCTTCTGTAAATAGCAATTTTATTCTATCCATATACCAAGCATAATTGTCTTGTGACAACGAGTCTGCTTCGAAAATATATTGATTAAATTTTTTCTTAATATCGTATGAAGCAATAAGAATTTCTACAACTACGTCGGTAATGTATTCAAAAAAGTCACTTTTCCCATCATAATCTTTTTCCAAACTTTGTCTTACTCGCTCAATAGTGTTAGTATAAACTATTTTAAGCACCTCGTCTATGTTGTGAAATCTATTATAAAAGACTCGATTAGTTATTCCTAGCTCTTTCAAAATTTTGCGCACCGTAACCGTTGTCCCCGACATTGTTACGATTTTTTCGGCAACGTTTATTATTTTTTCCGACATCTCATCTTTTATTAATTCCAATTTCTCTTCCATTACCCCTCCTTTTGCCCATAAATTTGCATATGCGCCAGAACAAATTTATGAGCAAAAATTCGTTTGCGACTTCGAAAAATCGCAAATACAAGGTTCAGCACACTGTGTGCTATAGCTATATTAACAAATTTTTTCATTTATGTCAACCGTTTTATCGCATACTTGGTTTTTTGTCTTAAGTTTATCTAGTGTTCTACTTGTCGACTTAGCTTTTTGTCGCAACAACTGAAAATCGCATTTTTACAAATCAATCAAAAAGCAATAAAAAAAGACTCTCCTTTTTATAGAAGAGTCCTTTTTTACTAAATTTTGCGAAAATTATTTCTCGCTGATTGCTCCTACAGGGCACTGTGCGTCGCAAGCTCCGCAATCGATACATTCAGCAGCGTTAACTTCATAATGTTCTGCGCCCATGCTGATAGCGTTTACTGGGCACTGTCCTTCGCAAGCGCCACAAGCGATACATTCGTTACTAATCTGTCTTGGCATAATTTTACTCTCCTTGAATTTTATATGTTATTTTACTAACATTATATGGTTATTATAACACTTATTAACAAGTTTGTCTATTGATTTTGGATTTCAAATCCCAAAGAGCTTAATCTTTTTTTTGCAAAACATCAATATGATTATTTCTCGGTAGGCTGATTGGAGTTTTGCTGAGTCTGCTTTGCCAAGTCATTGTAATACTCAAACTTGCGCTTGATTTTAAAAATTATCATCACGCAAATCGCGGCCATGACGATTATCGCAACTATTCCCAGCCAAATTGCAACCGTAAAGCAAAAATAGCTCACCGTCGCCGTCAGCACCGTATATGCAAACAGCAACAGGAAAAATCCAAAACCAATCAAGCCCTTCATTATAGTCCCTCCAACGACTTGAGATCGTCGTCAAGATTGTCCACAACCATATCGTCCATAGCCGAACCCTTGCCCTTGAACTTAATTTCGGTAAGGGGAACTTCGGCGATAAAAATATTATCGTTTTCGTTAATCTTGACACTAACGCTCTCTTTGAGCTGGTTGATAGCGCAAACCTTACCCATTCTGCCGTCTTTGAGAACAACTTCGCTGTCCATCTTAGGCATCTTTTTGTTGACCTCGGCGTAGAAATTGTTTTCGTAGCTGAGACAACACATAAGTCTACCGCAAAGCCCGCTGATTTTGCCGGGATTGAGCGAAAGATTTTGATTTTTTGCCATCTTTATGCTCACTCTCGCGTACTCGTTCATATGGTCGGAGCAACAGCACGCTCTTCCGCACGGACCAAGTCCGCCCAGCATTTTGCACTCGTCGCGCGCACCGATTTGTCTTAGCTCGATACGGATATGGAAGGCGGAAGCAAGCTCTTTTACGAGTTCTCTAAAGTCCACTCTTCCGTCTGCGGTAAAATATATAATCAGTTTGCTTTGGTCAAAGGTATATTCCACGTCCACGAGCTTCATATTAAGCCCGCTTTTTTCTATCTTTTCCGTAGCAATTTTGATTGCGTCGTCGCGTTTGTCCTCCAACTTTTTGTAAAGCTTTTCGTCGTCCTCGTTAGCGATACGAATAACCGGCTTGAGCGGAGAAACGATTTTGTCCTCGGACACCTCGGTAGGGAGCATTACGACCTTACCGTACTCTACACCGCGGGCAGTTTCTACAATAACGCCTTTGTTAAGCTCAAAAACTCTGTCACCTGGGTCAAAGTAATAGGTCTTTGCCGTACTCTTAAATTTTATTCCTACAACTTTTGGCATTTCGCCTTTACCTCCAATATACTAAACAAAACTTCGTCAATAATGCTGGATGCGTTTCCGCCCGTCGCCAATCTTTTGCGCGCGCGGTCTATGACGGGACGAAGTTTTAGCACGGCGTCTACACCGTAGCCACTGCTCAAATCCTTGATTTCGCTCGTGGACATCTTGAGCATAAAACCGTCGTAAATTCCCAGCGAACACATCATACAATCGTGAAAAACCGTTTCTATTATGTCCAACACATCAGGAATCATTTCTCTTTTTGAATTGAGCGCGGACGCATAACCCAAAATATCCCCACTCTTTTTCATATTAAACAGCATTGCGAGCACTTCGCGATATAACTCAGCGTACTCGGGCGAAGAAAACTTTTCCGCTCGCTCGATACTTCCTCCCGACAGCGCCGCCGAAACCAAGGCATTGTCGAGATACTTAGCGCAAAGCTCGTTTATATCGTCATCCGCCATTGGACGGCATCTCACGATTTTGAGCCTTGACCTGACCGTCGGCAAAAGATAGCTTTCTTCTTTTGTGATTAGCAAAAATCCTGTACTGCGAGGCGGTTCTTCGAGAATTTTTAGCAGTTTGTTTTGCGCCGCTTCGTTGATGTTTTCACCACACTTAATAACAAAAAATTTCTTTGGTAGACTTATCGGTGTGTAATACGCCTTTTCCGCAATTTTCTCCGCATCAGCCACAGCAAATTTACCCTCGAAAATCTCTATATCCGCGTTTGCTTCCACCGACAAAACCGAAATTCCCAGCATCTCCGACAAAAATAGCTTGTACAAAATATCGGCAAAAACTCCGTCTTTGCCCACCGACAAATAGCCCGACGCGGGATTTTTTGCTTCCGCACTCATCAAGCGGTATTCGTGGCTTTTCTTTACAAATTCGGCGTATTTCATCAAATACCTTTCCTTTTTTTGCAAAATGCAGGTTACTCTTTAGCTACAAAGCACTAAACTATATTATGCCCCTCTTTTTGAGTCCGGCGATTACCTCGTTAAATACCGACTCGGCATCCTCGGACGCGTCTATGCGCATAAAACGGCTCTCCTTGCTCTGCAACTTCTTGTATCCGCGATAAACCTTTTTGTGAAACTCAAGAGTTTCGTTTTCTATTCTATTGCCGTCGCTACCGCCCTTGCGCGCAAAGCCCTTTTCGGGGTCGAGGTCAAGAAAAACGGTGGCGTCTATAACCGTATTACCCATGCACAAAGCATTGAGCATATCTATCGTATCAATGCTAAGTCCACGCGCATTGCCCTGATAAACGGTAGTGGAATCTATATATCTATCGCAAAAAACAATCTTACCTTCGTCAAGCGCACGGTCGATAAACTCCGCAGTATGCTGTCTGCGCGCCGCAGCGTAAAGTAGCAATTCGGTAAGGCTGTCCATCTCGGTATTGCTCGGATCAAGAATAATATCTCGTAGCTTTTCGCTGATAACCGTTCCACCCGGCTCTCTAGTGAAAACCGCATCGATACCCTTTTCTTTGAAATATTCCTTGAGCTTATTGATAAGAGTGCTTTTGCCCACTCCCTCGCAACCTTCTATGGTAACGAATTTACCGCGCATACCAATTCCTCCGTTAATTTAACAAGCGTTTGCTCGCTATCGCAAACCGTTATTATAAACACGACGTATCTTTCGTCGTACTTTTCGGCAACTATCCCCCTGTCCTTAAGCGCAAAATACAGCTTTTCGCCCTGATTTTTGCTACCCGTATCCACGACGAGCCTAGTAAAGTCGTCGTTATCAAGCGTGCTAACTGCGGATTTAATCTCCGCCAAACACTCGCTTAATTTTTCGTAATACCCCGCGTTTTGCTTTGCAAACTCTACACCGTACTCTAGACTGGCAAGCAAGAGATAGGACGGACTGGTCGTACCCAAAAGCTTGAGCGCGTGATCTACTCCCGCAATATATTGCTCGTTGTTTACCGTCAAATATGCACCCTGCGTAAGACACGGCAAAGTTTTGTGTCCGCTTAGGTTGCAAAAATCCGCGATTGCGGAATAAGACTGCGGAAACAAGTCGCTCACAGGAAAATGTGCTCCGTGCGCAGAATCCACTATAAGAATTTTACCACGTCGTTTTATTTCTTGCGCAACGCTAATGTCTATTACCCTACCGTAATAGTCCGGCGAAAGCAAGACAACCGCTTTTACCGACGGATTTCGGTCAAGACAGTCGCCGATTTGCTCGGCAGTCGGGCGAATTTGCAAGCCGTCGCACTTGCCAAAATCATATTCAAAAAGTTCAACCCCGGCAAGCTCCGCCCCCTCGTCTACGCAAGGGTGCCTGTCAGCTGGCGCAAGAATATCTCCACCTACAGCCATAATAGCGGCTTTCATGCCCATAGACGACCCGCCGGTAAGAAATCTGCAATATTTACTG
>JAFQMX010000017.1 GCA_017396125.1 Clostridia bacterium | reverse complement strand
GATGAGCTCCATTACCTTGTCCGAATCGTCGTTAAAGTTGTACTTGATCTCCGTAGGTGCGTACTCGCTTGCGCCTGCAGTTACGTCTACCTTTACCGTAAGTACGGTCTTACTTGGTAGTAACTGCATTACGAAGTTCATCATCTCGTCTGCATCAGTTCCAAGCAAGCTAGATATGTCTACGTCCACGATTACGGTAAGATAAGTCTTTCCGCTCTCCTCTTCTATCTTTATTCCAAGTATGCTTTCCGCCGAAATAAATTCAGCTACGTCGCCGGCGAGATATTCGCCAATCACTTCTCTTATGAGCGCTACTGCCATGTCCGAAGTTCCGCTAGCGTCGGTAATAAACGCGCGGTCTATTTCGCTTGCGTTGATGATCTCTTCCAGCTTTGCGCTGTCAATAAGGTTGATGATTTGTTCTGCTTCAACGCTACCATCTCCCAACCCAAGATTGTTCATAATATCCGAAAGGGTGTAATCGTTGCCCTTGCCATCGTCCTTTTTGAGTGCGAGGGTTTGGTTGAATTCGTCAAGCAAACTCTTACCAAAATTCTCATAATCAGCTGCGGTCAAATCAAAAAGAGGATTGTGCGGTGCGTCGGTGGTAAGCACTCTCATTGCCTGCGCAAGGTCGGTCGAGCTTATTGTATTACCGCCCTCGTTACTGCTGTTGATAAATGCAGCAAGCGCATCGAAAATATCAGGGAGCATAACCTTGGAAGTTCCAAGCGCAAGTCCAGGCAAAGTGTCGGACATTTTGTGGAGAGTGTCGCGAACAGGACTGAGCATATCGTTGAGATAAGCGCCGATTTTAATTTTTTGTCCATCGTCGCCCTCACCAAGCAATCCGAGTCCGTCGATAAGATTAACCATATCCTGCGTTTTTGCCGAATCGTTAATTCTTATTTCTGGGTCAGCAAACTCAGTTGCGCCCAAGGTAACGTCCAGCTTGCAGCTGATAACGAACGCTTTTGGCAAAATTCCCGTAACTATTTGCGCCACTTCGCCATCAAGATTGTCGCCCAAAAGCTTTGCTACCTCAATATAAATTCCTAGCTCAGCAAAGGTGTGCTCGTCTTTAGAAGAAAGAATAAGATATTTGAGCGAGAACATATCGGCAAATTCCGCCTTGTCCCCCAAGAAATCTGCAATTTTTTCGTTGACGATAGCGGCAAGCATGGTGTCGCTAATAATTCCGCCACGGCTTTCGCTGTTGATAATCTGCTTGAGCTTTTCCGTGTCAAACAATCCAAACACGTCGCTCGTTGCGCCCTCGAGTCCCGAGAACACGTCGATAATTTCGTCGAAGGTAGCGCCTTCCTTTAGTCCGTAGCAGTTGGACATCTCCTGCAAAAATGCCTTTTCGTAATCGTCGATAATATTTTTACCCTGCTCAATAAGGAGCGCGTCGTACTGATAAACGAATTCGTACTTTGGTAAGCCGTCCTCGTCGAGCATTACTTTGCCCTCGTCGTCAAACAAAATTTTGATATTGTTGTAATCAAAAGCAGTCTTGGAGCCGTTTTCGCCGATAACGTCGTCGGTGCTGGTGCCGTAAACGAGGCTGAGTCCGCTGTAAACATCGTGACTGCTGATGCACTCGCTAGGGTCCTTTTTTACTTCCTCGCCCTGCTCATTCTTTTCGTAATTAACCTTTAGCGCGTCGATTCCGAGCTGAACCACGTCCAAAGTCAATTTTCCCTTGCCCACCGCTTGGTTAAGATCGATAACCTGCTCGTTTACCTTTTTGAGCGCGTTGTAAATGCTACCGCCCTCCATAAACGGCTCGTTAATAGAGTTTTTGATGCTGTCGCTCGTTCCTTCGGTTCCCGAAATCTTATCAATAAGATCGTAGGCAATATTCATGTCCTTTTGGCTCATGTTATTGAGATAGAATTTCGGTGCGCCACCCTCTTTGAGGCTGATGTCCGCGGTAAGCAAAATTTTCTTTGGCAAAAGTGCCTTTATGAGAGGACGAACTACCTTTACGCCGATTTTGCCATACTTGGCAATATTCGCGTCACCCGTAAGCTTTTGGTAATCGAGCTTGTCGGTGATGACAGTAATAACCTTGTGAAGATTGAAACAAATCGTTGCTTTTACTCTGCTTTCGCCATCGGCGTTATCAAAAATAACCTGCTTAAGCGTAAAGTTCTTTTCAAGAGCAAGATCGTGCGCAGTCAAGCCCATATCCGCAAGCGAGGTTTCAAGCTCCTTTGTTACGAGCTCCGAAGTCATAATCTTTTCGAATACTCTCTGAATAATTCCGCCAAGCTCCTTGTCCGTAAGCGTAAGCTTATACTCGTCGATCTTGGAAATATCGTAGCCTTTGAGCTTTTCGACATCGATATTTTCATAGACGAGCGCGCTCTTTATGTACTCAACGATAGCGTTATCGGTTTCGGTATTTTCGGGATTCTCGCCATCCGACAAAGCCGTCATAAACCTAGCGCCACTGTCGTCGGACTCAAGTGCCGACTCAAGAGCCAAATCTACCAGCGTTTCCAGACTGAAATCCGCGTCTTCCTTAAGAAAAATTGCAGATTTAAGTGAATCCTCTGCCGAATCGAAATCCTTGGCGGAAAATTTGTTTTTAACAATTTTCTTTTCGTTGGTGTTTTTGACATCGCCCAAAATTCCAAAAACCTGCGCAAGCGTCACGTCGTAATTTTCCGTCAAAAGCTTGTTGCCAAAATAACAGCCCGCTGCGCTAACCAAAACGACTAGAACGAGTGAAGTAATTACGGCAGCACAGCAAGTCTTGTAGCAACAACCCTTCTTTTTGCGCTTAGACTTTTTTCCGCTACTTTCACTTGCGTCGACGATATTTCCGTCTTTGTCCAAATAGTAACCTTTTTTCTTACCCATAATTCATCTCCAAACATAATTATTCGTAGGTTTACGCCTATATTCTAGACCTTTAGCGAATAAAGGTCAAGGCAAAACAAACAAAATTTCTTATTTTTTAATATATTTTAATATATTAAATACTAAACTCTTAGAAATGGATAGAAAATTTGCAAAAACCTATTGACAAATGAAAAATATGTGGTATACTGAAAATGTAAATTATATCATATGAGAAAATGGGTAGGTGTTACATTCGGGAGCTGTGATATAAAAAGATATTTTCACAACAAACAAACGCTATTTGCTTTTTAATAAGTTTTAACGATAGCAATAATAAAGACATAAATAATACGGAGGTAGATATGAACAAAAAATCGAAAAAACTTTTGATCACTTTATGCTTTTTCGCCCTAATGACATTGTTTGTCTTTTGTGGGTTTGGTTTTGGCAACGACAAAGTCAACGACAAAGCCAACGAAAAAAATCAGCAACCAAAGCTTACCGTCGTACATTATGCCTCAGGGTATGCCAACGTTCTATACGTTAGTGACGGTGGCCTACTTGAAATCCCCGAAACATACCAAGGAAAGCCTGTCACTTCGCTATATATCGAATCTCGTCGCTCTTATCTTCACTCTCGTAACTCTTATCTTTTCACAAAGATTATTATCCCAAGCTCGCTAGTTCAATTAACTTTTAATAGAGATTATTACGTAAAAGAATTTGTCGTTGATGAAAACAACCCAAACTTCTGCGTCATAAACAATCATCTGTATTACAAAAACGGTAATTTGGTTTATTTAGCTAATGCAGCGGAAAACTTAATAATTCCAGATGGGGTTGCTCAAATACCCGAGCTAACAAAGCATACAAAGTCCCTATCCATTCCTTCCAGCGTTGAATACATTAAAGAAGGAACCTTTGACGGAGCAAGCAATTTGACACAAATTTCCGTACATCCGGATAGTCAATATTACGAAGCGAAAGATAACTTTTTGATTAACAAGGAAACTAAATGCGTTGAGTTCTTCCCTCACAACCTACAAAACGTTTCTGTTCCCGAGGGAGTTGCTACTTTGCCTAAAATTGATTCTACGATAAAGTCTCTGATCATTCCTTCCAGCGTTAAACACATTGAAGAAGGAACCTTTGACGGAGCAAGCAATTTGACTCAAATTTCCGTACATCCGGATAATCAATATTACGAAGCGAAAGATAGCTTTTTGATTAACAAGGTCACTAAACGCGTTGAGTTCTTCCCTCGCAATCTACAATCCGTTGCTGTTCCCGAGGGAGTTTTTGCTTTGCCTAATATTAGGTATACGGCAAAATCACTGACCATTCCCGCAAGCGTTGAATACATTGCAGAGGGCGCCCTTGACGGAGCTCGTAACTTGACAAAAATTTCCGTACATCCGGACAATGAGTATTTTGAAGTACAAAATAATATTTTGATTAACAAGAAGGCAAGACGTGTTGAATTTATTCCGCTTAATCTCAAAACTGTAATCATTCCGGAAGGAATATGCGAAATTGCAAATGCATGCCAGCCAAGCAAGCTTGGAATTTATTCTGACAAAGAAGTCATTAAGCGAAAACATGAAAAAATAATTTTCCCGGAAAGCCTAGACTATATCGGCAACTACGCCTTCTACAACTGCAAATCTCTCAAAAGTATAACTCTGCCACAAAGCATGAAGAGCATTGGAAAGTGGGCTTTTGGATTTTGTAAATCTCTCAAAAAAGTTAGCTTCCCTCTAACTATTGACAGCATTGGTGCAGTTGCATTTGGTGCTTGCCACTCGCTCAAGACAGCAACTCTTCCACAGGGACTGGAATCACTTTCATACTCACTATTTGAAGATTGCTATAATCTGACTGAGGTTTATATTCCCGACTCTGTTACGACAATCGGTCAGTTCGTATTCGAAGATTGTCACAATTTGACCGAAGTCAATATCCCGCGCAATGTTGTACGAATTTTTGACAAAGCTTTTTATAATTGCAAGAGTCTTAAAGAAATCTATATTCCTTCATCTGTTAAAGAAATGCGCAGTTTTGTTTTCTTGAATTGCAAAAAACTAACGATTAATCTCTATTGTTACGTTACTGATGAGTGGGACAACACCTGGAATGCCAGCGAACGTCCTGTAAACTATTTGCGACACAAATATTAAGGTACGTATGTAAAAATTATTGACCATACACATTTTAAACAAAAAAAGAGAGAGCAAATTTCAACGTCTTTGTTCTCCCTTTTTTGTTTGTAATTTTTTAATTATTATGCCTTCCACCAGCTGTGAAGATTGCAATAAGCATACACAGCCTCTACCTCGTCGCCCTCGCAAAGTGCAAAGCAAGTACAAGGCTTGTCGCCGGGCTTAAGAGCCTTTCGCTGATTACCGTGGTTGGTCTGCAACGAAACCCACTCAATATAATGTTCTTCGGTCATAGGATGCTCTACCGCACCTACGGTCACGAGCACTCTGTTATTTTCCACCTTATATACCGGAACGTGCTTTTCTACAGACGCATCAGTTGTTCCGGGAATAATTTCCTTCATCTTTTCATCGCAACACATGATAGGCACACCGCTTTCTTTGACTAGAGCAACGATTTTTTTGCAATGCTCACAAATGTAAAATTTCTGTTCCATACTTTTCTCCTTTATTTAATCTAAAAATTCCTCGCACGCTATCTCAACGCGCAATCATACGATTAATATACCATAAAATATTCAAAACGACAACAAAAACAGCACTAGGAACTAAAAAAAGGTAAAAAAAACAGTCTCTTTTGTTTAGAGACTGTTTCGTAGTGTACATATCAAATGAATAGTTAGTTCAAGCGGTCGCAGTTCTCTCTGCTCCGGTAGGTCTATTCCCTACTGTCTTAATCTTTCCATGCACGCCTTTGTGCATGTTCTCTTAAAGGAGGTGATCCAGCCGCACCT
>JAFQMX010000016.1 GCA_017396125.1 Clostridia bacterium | reverse complement strand
GCCTTGGCAGGACAGCAATATTATATACGGATTACCTGTTGCGCTCACTAACTATATTGTCATGGACAGATATAAAGGTGATGCAAATCATTATCCTTCGCTTGAAGCTAGGGCAGATACTACTTTCTACTATGATACGGACGTAATAATTCATGTTAGTGTTTGCGACGGATTTGATTATAGATTAAATAAATTGACGGATGGAAATGGTTTAGAGGTTATTGTAACAGAGCAGGAAGGCTACTATAAAAGTGCAAGTTTCAATATTGTTGCTAAAACGATTAAGACTAAGGACTCTGATGAAACTGATATTAGTGGCACTGATGAGGCTGTAAAAGTGAACTTAGCTTTAAACCCTCCAAGACTGTATAATTTTGTATCCGCAAGTGATGCAAAATACGATATTTACGTTACTATCACCGGTGCGAAAAAGAAGACTAGCGTTATTGCCGGTGTGGAGGCTGGTGAGGTATTTGGCTCGCTTGTTAATAACGACAATGCGCAAATCACGCGTGAATCTGCTTATAGCGTATATTTCAGTATAACTAATTTCAGTAATTACAACAATCTCAGCATTGCGTTTAGTAAAAGCTTACCGCAAAAGACAAGCTTGATTTTGGTAGATTTAACTGCTCGTACCTACTGGTATTACGTTGTGGATAGCGCTACTGACAAAATATCGCTTGGCGATTTTATGAAAATGGGCGCTACTGGAAAATTTGATGCCGACCTCGAAAATCTTAGCTTGCAGTTCATAATAGATTTTGCCGACGTAGAAGATGAATTTAATTACGATAGTATCTATACCACGCTTTCGGCAGATAAAACCGATGCCCAAGCAGCTTCGTTTGTTGACGTGAGTCCGCGTGTAAGAATTCACTTGAAAGACAAGGCTGAGTTTAGTGTGGCTGTGGCGGATGACAGTCCGCAGAATTCTTTGCAGGTCAAATTGGACGTAAAATATGCTTATTCTGAAAGCGGAGCACTTTCGTCTAAGTGGCAAAATCGCAAGGGAGCGTTGGTGCTTACTACGACTGATCAATTGCCTGCAGACGTTAGTATAGAAGCGGTAGAGCCTAATCGAACTATCGTTGTGTTGCGTAACGAATCAAACGAGTTTATCGTACCGATTTCTATCTTTGGCAGCGGATCGTTGATACTTAATCTATGCTCCAACATGTTCCCAACCGAAGAAGTAACGTATACGTTTACAGCTAAGCTCGTTGTGTCTTATTCGCTTTCCGGTAGTGCCGCGTCCAACGGAGAGATTATGAGTACGCTTGGCAGTCTTACTTTTAAAAAGTCGGCATCCGCAATTCCTTCGGTAAAGATTAGTCAAACTGATTCTCCAACCGAAATGGAAAATCGCGTATTTAAAACCGGTGACGTTATTTCTATCAAAGTGGAAATGAAAAACGTCGAGGCGGTAACTATTAGCCTTATGATGAAAAACGAAAAAGGCGAGTACAACAGTACGGGTTGGACACAAAAAACTATTTCGGCTAGTGATGAAAACAACACGTTGCAAATTAGCCTTGCCGGTCAAATAGACGGTAGTTACTGTATTTTGGCTACCGTAAAGAATGAAGCCGGCGAAACTACTTTGTCCGTGCCGTACTATTTAGTAATCAAAAATTAACGACGTATAGTATTTGAATTTTTGCTGAAATAACAAAAATCCGTCTCTATTATGGAGGCGGATTTCTTTTTGATATTTCACGCTATTACTTCATTTTCTGCTCAAGCTTGCTGAATCTCTTTTGCGCCTGATTTACCTTAGGTACGGGTGCGTTGTCGGTAGGGTACATTCCGCGTTCGTTCATGTACAAAAACGCGTCGTACTGGTCTATGGCACATTCGCTGATGTGCTCACCGATAAGGTCTCTGAGCTTGGTGCAAGAAGTTTCGCACAAAGCGCTGCTGTAAAGCTTTACGAGCGACTTTTGACAGCCAAGAACGTCGCTGATTATTTCCTGATCGGAAAGATTGCATTGGTCCTGGGCAAATTCGGTCCAATTTCCGCCACTAAGAGTAGTGGACTGCATGCCTTTTTTAGAGCAAGATTTATTACTTGCGCTTTTTGTAGTAGACTTGGTTGAAGATTTAGTTGCCATATAATTTCTCCTTTAATTGTGATTGTTCAGGTACGAAAGCAAAGTTTCGAATCTGATTCTGTGATTGTTAGCGTACGTTCCGAGTTTTTCCTTGAGCGTAGCATCCTGACACTGCGAAACGTAATTGCAACACTTGCGGTAAGCAAGATTTTCGCTGTCCAAAAGTTCGGACAATTCCTGTAAATTTTTACTGGTCATAATAACCTCCGTTTAATTTTTTATACTTTGAGTATTTGCCTGTTGCAAAATTTTTATTCATATAGTATAATCTAAGTATGGCAACAGTTACTGATCTCAAACGACAAAAGAAAAATGAATCGCGCATAAACGTTTATCTCGATGGAGAATTCTTTGTTTCTGCTGACGAGGTTGCGCTTTATAGAGCGGGAATAAAAAAGGACAGCGAGATTGACGCGCAGGATTTGATGGATCTACTGCGAGCGGATGACAGTCAGCGCGCGTTTGACTTTGCGCTAAAATACCTTTCGTACAGGCTTCGTAGCAAAAAGGAAATATTTGATTATCTTTTGGGCAAAGGGTTTGATGACGAAACGATAGACGGCGTTATGGGCAAGCTGGAGCATTACGGCTACGTCAACGACGAGGCTTTCGCCAAAATGTTTTTTGCATCGCAAAAAGGCAGGTACGGCGTCAAAAAGATTAAGTACAATATGCGACAGTTTGGATTGGATGACCGCATTATAGATGATGTTTGCGGCGGCGACGATATGGAATCACTAAAAAAAATTGCCGACAAATATCGCAATTCGCATAAAACTTGCGACAATAAAAAACTTGCGACCTACCTTTTGGGCAAGGGATTTGAGTGGGATTCAGTCAAGTCCGTAATCAATGACGAATTTTACAATTAGAGGAAAATATGGAAAAAGAAGAAATTTTTGAGCAACAAGTTTTGGAAAATGAAACTTTGGATAATGAAACTGCACAGGCGAGAATCCCATCGGGCTTCAAGGTTGGCCACGCAGGCAACGGAATTACCGGTGTCAGCGTAGTTATTTGCGAAAAAGGCGCGGTGTGTGGTTGCGACGTTAGGGGCGGTGCTCCGGGTACGCGAGAAACGGATTTGCTAAAAAGCGAAAAAGCGATGGAGACCGTTCAGGCGGTGGTTTTGTCGGGTGGCTCGGCGTATGGATTAGAATCGGCTTGCGGTGTAATGGAGTACCTAAGAGAAAAGGGAATTGGCTACAAAACCGCTAATAAAATCGTACCCATAGTTCCCGCAGCAGTAATCTACGATCTCAACGGTGACGGGTACGATTATCCCGACAAGGAGATGGGGAAAACCGCTTGCAAAAACGCCAAAGATGACGAGATTTCGTGCGGCAGAGTTGGCGCAGGAACGGGTGCAACCGTGGGCAAAATAAGAGGTCCTAAGCACGCGGATCCGTCAGGTTTGGGTATTGCTACGGTCAAGGTTATGGGCGTTACCGTAACGGCGCTTATGGTGGTAAACGCTATGGGTGACGTTTATGACGCTCACGGCAATATTATCGCGGGTGCGCGTGACCGCAAGGGGGGTTATCTTAATACCAAGGATACTGTTATCAGCGGTAATTTTTTGCGCCTTACCATGGGCACTAATACAACCATAGGTTGCGTTATGACCGACGCGAAAATTTCTAAGGTCGAGGCAAACAAGCTGGCTACGATCGCACAAAACGGCCTTGCTCGAAGCATAAATCCGGTTCATACCGATTACGACGGCGACACGGTATTCTGTATGGCGTCGGGCAAAAAAAAGGTGATTAATCTCGCGCTTTTGTACGTAGCTGTTACCGAAGCTGTCAGTAAGGCGATAGAAAACGCCGTGCTTTCGTCAAAAGAGAAAAACGGCAAATGATAGGCGTAGATATAGTAAAAATCAGCAGAATAGCGCAGGCGGCCCAAAACGAGCAGTTTTTGCGCAGGGTATTTACCGACGGCGAAATGGAATATGCTTTTTCTAAAAGCAACCCATTTGAGACGCTGGCGGGCATTTACGCTGCAAAAGAGGCGGTTGCCAAGGCGGTGCGTGCAGGATTGAGCTTTTCGTTGTTAAAAGCCGAGGTGTGTCACGAAAACGGCGCACCGTACATGAATTTTGCTGACCAAAAATTTTATTTGTCCATAACTCACGACGGCGAGT
>JAFQMX010000015.1 GCA_017396125.1 Clostridia bacterium | reverse complement strand
TAATCGTATCAAAAAGCGGTTTTAATGATTGTCCGCGAGTATCCCTATTCAAGCTGGCCCATCCGTCGCGCGCCGAACAATATACGATAGGACTGTCAAGCTGACTCTCGTCGGCATTAAGATCAAGCAAAAGCTCCAAAATCTCATCCTCTACTTCCGAAACTCTGGAGTCCGGGCGGTCAATTTTGTTAATGCAAATAATAACTTTCAACTTGAGCTCAAGCGCCTTTTGCATAACAAAACGGGTTTGAGGCATAGGACCTTCTGCCGCGTCGACGAGCAAAATAACTCCGTTTACCATACCCAAAATTCGCTCTACTTCTCCACCGAAATCTGCGTGGCCGGGCGTGTCGATAATGTTGATTTTAACGTCCCCGTACCTTACCGAAGTGTTCTTTGCCAAAATGGTAATTCCACGTTCCTTTTCGATATCGCCCGAGTCCATAACTCTGTCGGCAACCTTTTGGTTATCACGGAATATTCCGCTTTCTTTTAGCATCTTATCCACGAGCGTGGTCTTGCCGTGGTCAACGTGCGCTATTATTGCAATATTTCTCAAATCTTCTCTTTTCATAATTCTCTCCGCCAAATGCGACTAAAGTTATAATATTTTTGCTACAAACGCAAAAGACGTTATATAAAATTATTATTGGGTTATTGGAATATATCCATCGGAACAAATTACTTTTTTAATGTACGAGTTGGTATTCCAATCTTCATGCTTATAAATTTCTTTCCATTGCGCTAAGGTGCCTTTGTACTTAATGGACGTAAGAGAGGTGCAATTATAAAACGCATACGAATCAATCTCTTTTATGCTGGCTGGCAAGGTCAACTCGGTCAATTCCACACAATCTTCAAATGCTCTGTAGTCTATACGCGCGCAACCCTGCATAATATTCGCAACCGCTATATCCTTGCTGGCAACGCCTCCCAAACTATAATACATATTACCGTCGTAGCTCTTATACAGCAAGCCGTTTTTATGATAATATTCGGTTATGAAATCGAGTCCCGTAAGATACTTTATTACCTCTTTTGGCTCTAATAAATTATCACAACCCTCAAAGGCACTTTCAAAAACTAACGAAACACAATAATCCCCCCTGATAACCGTAGAAAGCTTACTGCAATTATAAAAAGCTCTACTGCCAATATAATCCATTTCACCCAGTATGCTCACTTTTTCCAGTCCAGTGCAACCCGAAAAGGCTTTCTCTCCAATACTTTTTAGCGATTCAGGAAAGATAAGTTCCTTCAATGCAACGCAAGAATCAAAAGCGTTGGAACCGATTGATTGTACACCGTTTGGAATAGTTAACTCACCCAACTGCTCACAGCCGCTAAAAGCAAAATTAGGAATTTCAGCAAGTTTGGATGAAAGAATCACTTCAGTAAGCTGTTTACAATCGAAAAACGCACGACTACCAAGTTCTTTCACACTGTTCGGTAGCAACAATTTCGTTATAGGAGTATAAGCAAAAGCTTCAAAATCAATTTTCTCAACTCCGTCACCTATAGTGATCGAGCGCAAAGACGTGCACTCATAAAAAGCTTGATGCGTAATCACAGACAAGGATTGTGGAATAGCTATCGATTCTAGCGACGAACAAGCGTAAAATGCCTTTGTTCCCATACTATTTAACGCAGCAGGCAATTCTACGCTTTTCAAACTAGTACAATACAAAAAGACTTCGGCTCCTATCATATTGACGGATGCAGGCAAAACTATTTCTTGCAAACTAGTGCAAGAAATAAACGCACCGTATCTTATCGTTTTGATGGAACTCGGCAAACTTATATTTTTCAAACTTCTACAAGTAGAAAAGGCACGTTGTCCAATGATTTCTACTGAACTTGGAATGGGGATTTCTTCAAGAGACACACAATTCTCAAAGGAATTGTCCTCTATGATTTTTATTGACGACGGCAAGGCTATGCTCTTTAATTTATTACAGTCCTTAAATGCTTCGGCACCTATACTCGTTACGGAATTGGGAACAACCACGTCGGTAATGAGCGCGCACCCCTTGAATGCGCCTGCGCCTATACTCGTTATGCCAAAGGGTATTTTTATGGTTTTAAGCTTACTGCATGACTCAAATGCTCTTGCACCTATTTCGGTTACAGGCAATCCGTCATACTCACTTTTTATCACACAATATACAGACTTTTCATCAACACGCTTTACTCGATACTCGTCTTTACCACTAATTTTTTCGTAAGTTACTCCTGGCGAATACGATGCTTGCGTAGCGCAAGCAGCAAGAGTTCCTGCGCAAAGCCCCAGCATCAATATAAGCGTCAATATCATCAGCTTCTTAATTTTCTTCATCGGCTCTCTCCTCTATAATACTGTGCCATGATTATACCACATTATTAGGTATATGTAAAGGCGCTATTAGACAACTGTGCAAGATGTTTTATTTATTGAAAATTACTGTAAAGGTCGTGCCAACGCCCTCTTTACTTTCAACAAGCAAAGTGTAGCCTGCCTTGTTGCAAAGCTTTTTTACTATCGCAAGTCCCAAGCCAAATCCTCCGCCTTTGCCCGAGTGGGATTTGTCCACGGTATAAAACCTGTCGAAGATTCGCTGAAGATTTTGCTCCGAAATTCCTATACCAGTATCTGACACCACAAGCGAATCTTTGGTCAATCTAACCTCTATTGTTCCACCTTCCTTGTTGTATCTGATTGCATTGGAAACAAGGTTGCCCACGATTTCGTTTATGCGCTCATACCTTGACATAACCTTGACACCCGGATCTATTACTGTAACGAGATTTATGCTCTTATTATTTATCTGTGGTTCAAAAACTTTGATAGCGTCCGTCAAAATTTCTGACAAATTGATCTCGTAAGGTGGCAAATCGTCCGAGTCGATTTCACTGTAATTTATTATACTTTTTATCAACGACGCCAACTTTTCGCTCTGCGAAATTATAATAGAGGTGGCGGATTTTACCTTTTCATCATTAAGGCTTCCGCTACCTATAAGCTCGGCAAATCCCTTTATACTGGTAAGCGGCGTATTCATTTCGTGAGTGACATTGGCGATAAAATCATTCTTGGATTTTTCAGCACGTCTAATGTCGGTTACGTCGGTTATAAGCAACACTCTGCTACTGCCACTGTGGGTTATGCGGAACAAATATTCTCTATCTAAAATTGTCTTGTAGGCTACACCACCGCCGGCTATTATATTGGAAATTTCCTGCTCGTCAAGGTCACCGCCCGTAAGCGCACTTGCCGCCTCATTAATGAGCCTTAAATTGCCGCTGCCATCCCAAATAATAATTCCGTGCTCCATACTGTTGAGTAGCAAAGTTTGCATCTTTGCTTCGTCGTCAAGCTTGCGAATTTTTTCCGCCATTTGCTCCTTCATGTCGCTGATGATTTCAGCCAACGGATTAAGCTCGCTGTACACCGAAGTTATGTTTTGTTTGCTGTCGCTGGCCGCCTCTTTCGTCATTTTTTCCAGCGGACGCAAAATAAATCCCGTGAGCAAAAAAGCGAACGCCAAACACAAAACGGCATCGATAATAAGTACCCAAATTATCGTAGGAACGAATTTGCCGAATACCGCCCACTGTGACGGCGTCGGCAAAGCTATTCGCACCAAAACCTCGCCGTACTGACGGCAATAAAAAGCCATATTTTTATTAAGTCCCGCATTTCGAACAGAAAAGCCCTCGCCAAAGGCAATCGCTTGGATTATTTCTTCGGAGTCAGCGTAATTTTCGTCGCCCTGCTCGGTATCGGCAAGTACGTTACCGTTTTTGTCAAGAAAAGTAACGCGCGCACCTTCTAGCCTATCGCTCATTTCCTTCGCGCCCGTTTCGTCGGCAGTAATTCCTTCTTCATAAACGTTCATATAAACCTTTAGCGTGTCCTCAAAGGAATTGACTGTATTTTGATAGTATATATCCGCCGAAACTACCGAGAAAATCAATAGTCCTACGAGCGATATTGCAAGCGACAAAAGCAAAAGTCTTTTTCTCATTATTTGTTACCGCCAAATTTGTAACCTACGCCAAAAACAGTCTCAATATGCGGAATACCAAGCTTTCTAAGGCGCGCAATATGATTGTCGACAGTACGCGTTTCGCCCTCTTCATACCCCCAAACAGCGGTAAGAATTGCCTCTCGCGTAACCACTTTGCCCTCGTTGCTCATAAGAAACTTGAGTAAATGAAATTCTTTATTGTTCAAATCAAGAGCATCCCCATCCAGCGTAACGGTCATATCTTCTTCGTTGAGCCTGAGCCCGTCCTTGACCAAAACCTTCTCAAATTTTGCTCTGCGAAGCGCTGCGTTAACTCTTGCAGTGAGCTCCAGCACACCAAAAGGCTTAGCTATGTAATCGTCCGCACCGCCATTAAGACCCTTTACTTTGTCAATCTCCTGTCCCAGTGCCGAAAGCATAATACATATCACAGACGGATGAAACTGCTTGATTTTTTTGAGCACGTCCAAGCCGTTTCCATCGGGAAGCATAATATCCAAAAGAGCAACCGACGGCGCCTCTACGGCTAAATTTGCCATAAATTGCGTTACTGTATCAAAACACACAATATCTATACCCGAAAGCTCCAACGAGCACTTGACCAATTCAGCAATCGAAGCGTCATCTTCTAGCAAATAAACTTTTTTACTCATATTATCTCCTGTAAAACTTTCTTATCAAAAAACAAACGTGCGCCCTTAGCCCAAGCGCACGTCTATTGTATCAAATTATATCGTAACTTTCAACCGAATGAGCGATAAATGTGAGATGGTCCGCTGCTCTTTCGAGGTTTCCTACAAGGTTGATGAACACGGCGCTGTTGGACGGATTGCAAATTCCATCGTTGAGACGCTTGATGTGAGCATCAACCAAGCGCTTGCGGTATGCGTCGATATTTTCTTCTATTCTATCCGCTCTCTTTACCGCAATCAAGCTTTTTTCTTCCAATGCTTTTATCGCTTCAACATAAAGACTTTCAATTTCACCAAACATCTTCTTCAAATCTTCTTTAACCTCATTCCCAAACACAAGTCCGTGTTTTTTGGTGGAACGGGTGTATTTGCAAAGATTCTCCGCTATCTCGCCTATACGGAGCGCGTCACCAATCTGGCTGTGTAGTGATGCGATGATTTTTTCATCCTTTTGGGATATCGACATACCCGAAAGCTCTATCAAGTATTCGACTACTCTCTTGGATTTATCCTCCGCTACGAGCAAAGTATCGTCTATTTCTACCGAAATCTTTTCGTCCACCGCCAAGAATCCTTCAAACGCTTTTTTCATAGCGCCCATGCACATATCAGCAATAGCGCGAACTTCCTTGCCTGCCTGTTCTACTGCAACCGCTGGCGTTTTGAGGAATCGGCGGTCGATATAGGTTGCTGTTGCTTTTTGTTCCTCAACATCCTTTACTATTAGCGTAGAAAGTTTTACAAACACCTTGGTCATCGGTAAAAACAACGCCGTACATACCACGTTGAATACTGTGTGGAACATTGCTATCTGCGTTGTTGGATATGCAAACCATTTCATAAAAGTGAGCTCGTTGAATTTAGGTATGCAAAGAAGCACTATCATGAACAACAACGAACCAAATACGTTGAACATCAAGTGAATCGTAGCAGCTCGACGAGCGTTTTTGCTTGCACCCACGGCAGAAAGCATAGCTGTGATACACGTTCCGATATTAGTACCTAGTACGACGTACAATACGGAGTTTCCTCCACTACCTATGACAAGACCCGCCCCCGCCATTGATATGATAATAGACGTTACCGCCGAGCTACTTTGTACGAGTGCAGTGATAGCAGCACCCAAAAACAAAAGTAAAAACGGATTGTTTATCTTTTGCAACAAATCGGTAATTACCGGACTGCTTCTAAACACCTTCATTGCATCCGACATAAATTCAAGGCCCAAGAATATCATTCCAAGTCCAGCAAGCGTATTACCAACAGTTTTCATTCTGTCACTCTTTGCAAGCATATTCATAAATACGCCCACAATCGTCAGTGACATAGCAATTTTTACTATATCAAAAGACTGCAACGCAACTATTTGCGCGGTAATGGTCGTACCGATATTCGCTCCCATTATGATTGCTGTTGCCTGATACAAACTCATTATGCCTGCATTAACAAAACCTACCACCATTACTGTCGTGGCCGCGGACGACTGAATTATAGAGGTTACGAATGCACCCATACCCATATTTGCAAGTTTACTTTTCGCAGCCTTATTAAACACGCTTTTGAGTTTGCTGTTTGCCAAGCTTTCGATACCGTCCGACAAAACCTTGCATCCAAACAAAAATGCACCAGTTCCGGCAAGCATCGAAATTACCGTATAGAAATAATCCAATCCCGACATTGAAGCGTTGGCTAATATTATAGACAAATTCATTTGATTATCTCCTAAATCAATAGACGTACGCCGAAATACTCAGCGTACGTCCATTATATCATACTTTGCAATATTATTCAACTGTTATATTAGACAATATCGTAACTTTCAACTGAATGAGCGATAAATGTGAGATGGTCCGCCGCTCTTTCGAGGTTTCCTACAAGGTTGATGAACACGGCGCTGTTGGACGGATTGCAAATTCCGTCGTTGAGACGCTTGATGTGAGCATCAACCAAGCGCTTGCGGTATGCGTCGATATTTTCTTCTATTCTATCTACTGTTTGAAGTTCACCCAAATCTTTTTCGTCCAAAGTCTTTAATGCTTCAACATAAAGGCTTTCAATTTCACCAAACATCTTTTTCAAATCTTCTTTAACCTCATTCCCAAACACAAGTCCGTGTTTTTTGGTGGAACGGGTGTATTTGCAAAGATTCTCCGCTATCTCGCCTATACGGAGCGCGTCACCAATCTGGCT
>JAFQMX010000002.1 GCA_017396125.1 Clostridia bacterium | reverse complement strand
GTGTTGCCCCCGGCTGACTACAAGCTTACTGCCAAGGTGGGCGATAGAGGCGTTTACTCGTTTTGTATGTGTCCGGGCGGGCAGGTCGTTTCGGCTTGTTCCGAGCAGGGCAGGCTGGTGGTAAACGGAATGAGCAACTACGCCCGTGACGGAAAAAACGCAAATTCGGCTATCGTAGCGCAGGTTTCGTCGAGAGATTACGGCGAGGGAGTATTTGCAGGGTTAGAGTATCAGGAGAGGTTGGAGGAAAGGGCTTTCGTCGTGGGCGGAGGAGATTACTGCGCGCCGATTGCTCGTATGGAAGACTTTATTGCAAAAAGAAAAACGCAAAAGCTTGGTGGCATTTCGCCAACCTATCCGCTTGGGTATAAGCTTTGCGAGATGGACGAGGTGATTGGGCAGTCGCTTGCGGATACGCTACGCGTTGCCATCGTGGATATGGATCGCAGATTACAGGGCTTTGCACATCCCGACGCGCTTTTTACGGCGGTAGAAACGCGAACCTCTTCACCCGTGCGCATAATACGTGGCGAAAATATGCAGTCGCTAAGCTTTTCGGGGCTGTACCCGGCAGGCGAGGGCGCAGGCTATGCGGGCGGAATTACCAGCGCAGCCGTGGACGGACTAAAGGTCGCCTCGGCAATTTTACGTAAAGCAAACGGACAAGATTAGTCCAATACGTATTCGATTTTTTGCGACAAATTTAGTGAAAAATATAAGAAATAAAGTGTTTTCGGAGGCTGCAAAAATGAAAAATAAAATATTGCTAATGTTAATAGTATTAACGATGCTTTGCGTTTTTTGTATATTGCTGGCATCCTGCAAAGAATCGCACACGCACGAGTATACTGAGGAAAAAGCTTTAGAAAAATACTTGGCAAAGGAGGCATCTTGTACCGAAAAAGCTGTGTATTATAAATCATGCCGTTGTGGGCAAAAGGGAACGGAAACCTTTGTCAACGGAGAATTCAAGCACAACTATGGTACTGACAGTAGCTGTGACGATTGTGGATACAACCCTCTGGCACAAGGAATAATTTATGCATTAAACGAAGATGAAAAGTCGTATTTTGTTGTAGGATTGGATGAAACCGCAAATAACGATATAGCCATACTTGCTGCTTATAATGGGCTACCCGTAACGCGTATAGGGATGGAGGCGTTCAAGGGTTGCAGTAGCCTTACGAGCGTAGAGTTGCCTAGCAGTATAATCAGCATAGGAGCAGAAGCATTTTACGGTTGCAGTAGCCTTATGAGTGTAGAGATGCCTAATAGTGTAAACAGTATAGACTCATTGGCATTTTCGGGATGTATTAATCTTGTGACGGTAAAAATCCCAAACACTTTAAGGCATATAGGCAAAGAGGCCTTTAGTGGTTGTATAAATCTTGTTAGCGTAAAAGTTTATGACAGTGAAAACGAAGACGAGACGTATCAATGGGGAAGCATAGGCAAAGATGCATTTTATGGTTGTGTTAGTCTTGTTACCGTGGAAATACCTGACGCTATATATTGGATGGGGGGATTCGTATTTTACGATTGCAGAAGTCTTACTACAGTAAAATTATCTAACAATTTGGAAGAAATAGGAGATAGTAGCTTTTATGGTTGCAGTAGTCTTGCAAGCATAGAAATTCCGGATAGCGTAAACAAAATAGGAGCATCAGCATTTTTGGGATGTATTAATCTTGTGACGGTAAAAATGCCAAGCAATTTGGAGCGTATAGGCGGTGGTTCATTTGAGGGCTGTGGCTCGCTTACAAGCATAAATATACCCAACAGCGTAACTTATATAGGTGCTTCTGCGTTTGCAAAATGTAGCAATCTGACAAATATAGAAATACCGAATTCTGTAAAAACAATAGGAGATTTGGCTTTTTCGAAATGTACCACTTTGACAACCGTACTAATACCGGAAAGCGTATCGACTATCGGCAAAGAGGTGTTTTTGGGTTGCAATAATTTGGCAAGCATAAGCGTGGATGAAAAAAACATAGCTTTTCAATCTATAAATGGAAGCTTGTACACAAAAGACGGAAAAATATTTAAGCAATATGCAATTGCCAATACAGCCACAGCTTTTAGCGTTCAAGAAGGTGTAACGACTATAGAAAAAGGCGCGTTTTACAACAGCAGTCTGGTTAATATATCTTTGCCTGATAGTGTAACTAGTATAGAAGAATATGCATTTTGTGATAATGCGCGACTTGTTAGCATAAACGTGCCAAGCGGGGTGACGAAAATAGAAAAATACGCTTTTAGTAGTTGCAAGAGTCTAACTAATATAACTATACCAAGCGGAGTGACGAAAATAGAAAAATCCGCTTTTAGTAGTTGCAAGAGTCTAACTAATATAACTATACCAAGCGGAGTGACGAAAATAGATAGCTTTACCTTTGATGGGTGCACGAGCTTAGTCAGCATTGAAATGAATAACCTAACTAGCATAGGAGAGAGCGCGTTTCGTAATTGTAGTAGCTTGACGGGGATAAGTATTCCAAACAGCGTCAAAGAAATCAAAAGTTATGCGTTTTATTCTTGCAGTAGCCTTACGAGCGTAGAGTTGCCAAACGGGTTAGCCAGCTTGAGCTATGGTGTTTTTGGGTGGTGTACCAATCTTGTTAGAGTGACTATACCAAACAGCGTAACAGACGTAGAAGCGTTTGCCTTCTCTTCTTGCGTGCATTTGAAAAGCATAGAAATTCCGGACAGCGTAACGCGTATAGGAAGAAACGCGTTTGTTGACTGTAAAGATTTGGAAAGCGTATCTTTGGGTAGCGGTCTAGAAGCTATAGGAAGTTATGCCTTTGAGGATTGTAAAAAACTTACAAGCATATTTATTCCAAATAGCGTTGTAGGCATTGGATGGTATGCGTTCAAAGGGTGCGATGGACTTAAGCAAGTCGTGTTCGAAAATCCAAACGGTTGGATTGTCGTACAAGGAGTTACGTCTTTTGATATCGAGGTTTTCGATTCGGCGCTTGCAGCCGATTATTTGACAAAAACGCATTACAGCAAAGAATGGCGAAGAAATTGAAACAATAGATAAGCAAACTATTCACAATGAAAATATAGATTACAAAAAGGGAAATAGGCAAAATGATTAATCCACGTCAGCAAATGAATTTATCGGATTACCAAAATGCGTTTCAAAGCAGAAACGGAGAAAGGGTTATTATAGGCGATTATAGCTTTTCCGTTCACGTCGCAAAAGATGAGATAGCAAGCGAGCTTTGGTTTAGCGCTTTTCCCGACGGCTTTGACAAAAAACTCGCACGGCTTTCGATAGCGGAGCAGGTGAAAAATTACCGTTATATCGCCAGAGAAATTTGCATTACGTTTTTTAAACAAGATGGCAAAGTGATTTGTGACAAAACTGAGGAAGAGCTACAACAGCTGTGGCAAAAATGCAAGGAAATTAGCGGCGAAAGTTTTGACGCGTACAGGATGCAAAACGTTTTGGTGGACAAAAACGGTGTCGTTTTTGGTTTTAGCGGAAAGTCGGAATTTAGTGTGGGCTACGAGGTGTTACTCGTAAACAGGTGCGTAAGCAATGCTTGGGAGACGTGCGACAACAACGGTGCGGGATACAAAACGGCTACTCATTATTTGGATTTGGCGCTGGTCCGAGACCCCAACACCTACGAGCTGTAAAAATTGATAAAAAAAAGACAGGTGTGTTGCCTGTCTTTTTTTGACGTTTGGTAAATTTAAGCTTGAGGGAGCTTCTCTTTAGTAAAAATTATTTTTCTAATTTTCCTGACCATATAATAGTTGCGTTACATCCTTTAAAAGCTTTTTTTCCAAACGGATTTTCAGCGTATTTCGTAAATTCTATCACTTGATTCTCCGTCCAGCCGTAAAACGCCTTATCGCCCAACTCGTCGAGAGTGGCAGGTATAACAAGCCTTTCGATAGAGGTACACATATAAAAAGCTTCTTCGCCAATGCTATTAAGATTTTTTGCCAAATTAAGGTTTTGTAGCTTTGAGCAATTATAAAAAGCGCGGTCGCCGATAGATATGATAGAGCCTCTCGTTTTGATGGTTTCAAGCGAAGTGCATCCATTAAACAAATCTTTGGATAGATTTAATGGAATGTTTTTTATTGATTCTATTTCGGTATGTCCTTTAAAAACACCACTTGAAAATGAATCAACGCTGCAGCTTCCGTGTCCGCTACCAATCGAGCCCTGAAACCAAGTCGGAACGATAACATGGTTTGCATTTCCAAAATAATGCTCTATAGATACGCTATGAAAAAAGCCAATTCCGTTATATTTAAATTCAAATCCTGGGGTTGTCCAAATGGCATAGAGTTGAATGGTACCGCCGTTTTTCACACTTATGGGCAAAGTAAGTGTCATATTAGCCAAATGAGTTGCTATCTTTTTTCCGTCGGGGTCAAGTCCCCACGCAACACATTCATAGCCTTCTTTGGTAAAGGTGCAGTTTGGAATATACCCCTCAGCGCCTGATTCAACGAGGAAATCATCCATTTCACCCTCGCCACCATTGGCATTGAAATGAATCGTATATGTTCTGTTGGATAAATATTTATATAAATTGCAAGAAGTTAAGGGAAACATCATAATAACGGCAAGAATAAGGGTTAGTGCTTTCTTCATGTTGGTTACCTCCTTTGGTAAATTATATTTATCAAACTTTATGACTTTATATTTTATATTATATCATATTTTTATGTATTCCGCAACCATCCTGTAAAAATAGATTCGCAATTAAAAAATGACGAACACCTTTGGGTCCTCGTCATTTTATTGACGTAAGAAGATGGGGAGGGCGGGCGCATCTTATCGCCCTTGAACTAACGCTGACGCGTTGGTTCGTGCACCCTTGCCGAAAATACTACCACAGTAATCAAGCCTATCTTACGGCAAAGGGTTCTCACACCCTACACTCACTAAAAAAAGAAAGCCACGAATAAATCGTGACTTTCTTTTTTCTGGCGGAGAGAGGGGGCTTCGAACCCCCGTCCCTCAAGGGGCATCATGATTTCGAGTCATGTCCGTTATGACCACTTCGATATCTCTCCACGTATTAACTTGGGGCTGAGAGCGACTGCGCTCGTATTCAGCCAAACCATTTTAGCAAATAACGGCAATTTAGTCAACTGTTTTGCGCTTGCATAAAAATCAACTGCCACTTCGCCACGGGGCGATTTGTCGAAAACAGCCCACCTTTTTTGTAAAGACGGGCTGTTTGACATCAAAATTTGCTAAAGACGCAAGGTATCAAACAATAATGTTGATGAGACGCTTTGGAATAACGATAATTTTCTTAATTTCCTTGCCGTCCAAAATTTCCTTAATTTTGTCGTCGGACTTGATGATTTCGGTAATTTGCGCGCTATCAAGCGAGGTGGAAAGCACCATTTTGGTCTTGATCTTGCTGTTTACCTGCACGCCGTATTCGATTTCGTCCTTTACGAGCTTGCTCTCGTCTACGCTAGGGAAGTCGCAGAAAACAGTTCCTTTTTCGCCCATAAGCTCGTTGAGTTCCTCAGCAATATGAGGCGCAAACGGTGCGATAAGCTTTACGAGCCCCATGCACGCCTTGCGGAAAAATGCCCCAGGTACATTTTTTTCCGCGTATTTATTGAGTGCGTTAACGAGCTCCATAATTCTTGCGAGCGCGGTGTTGAACGAAAGGTTTTCGAGATCTGCAGTCACGTGCTTGATTGCATAGTTTAGCGCGTAGTCAAGTTCTTTTTCTGCCGGGCCGTAGTTGTCGTCGCTACCGGCGTTTGCGCCAACGCTTACTATACGCTCCACGCGTTCGGCAAAACGGTAAATAGCCTTTATGCCGTCGTCGTTCCATGCGCCACCCTCGGCAAACGCAAAACCAAACATAAGGTACATTCTGAATATATCCGAGCCGTATTCGTTGATGTAGCTGTCAGGGTTTACTACGTTGCCTTTGGACTTACTCATTTTTTCTCCGTCCGCCCCCAGGATAAGACCTTGATGAACGAGAGAAGTGAACGGTTCGCCAAAATTAATATATCCCATATCGCGCAGGGCCTTTGCGATAAATCTCGAATAGAGTAGGTGCATACACGCGTGCTCCGCGCCGCCGATATATTTATCTACGGGAGCAACCTTGTTGGCGAGTTCAGAGTCGAACGGCTTGTCGGAATTTTTGTTGTCTATATAGCGCAAATAATACCAGCTCGAGCAAACGAAGGTGTCGAGCGTATCCGGATCGCGCAGAGCCTTTCTGCCGCAAACAGGGCAGGTCGTCTCCATAAATTCTTTACATTTTTTGAGCGGGCTCTGTCCGTCGGGAGTAAAGTTTACGTCGTATGGAAGTTCTACCGGAAGGTCCTTTTCGGGAACGGGAACTGCGCCACAATGATCACAATGAATAATAGGAATAGGCGCGCCCCAGTATCTTTGGCGAGAAACGGACCAGTCACGTAGGCGGTAGTTGATTTTTACTCCGCCAAGTCCAAGGCTTTCCAGTTTTTTGAGAACAGCCTTTTTTGCCTCGGCGGTGGTGAGCCCGTCAAACTCTCCGCTGTTGACTACGATTCCGTGCTCGGTAAACGGCAAATCGTCGTTGCCGTTCTCGCCCTTGATTACTCGAGTGATAGGGAGATTGTACTTGTTAGCAAAGTCAAAGTCACGGTCGTCGTGGGATGGAACGCCCATTACTGCGCCCGTGCCGTAGGTGGATAGACAGTAGTCCGCAATCCACACCTGAACGCGCTTGCCCGTGATAGGATGCAAGCAGTACGCTCCGGTAAACACACCGGTTTTTTCTTTGGTGGAGGAGAGTCTGTCCACGTCGCTTGCCTTGGACGCGGCGAGCTTATATGCCTCAACCTCTTCCTTTTGCTCAGGGGTGGTAATGATATCTACGAGTCTGTGCTCAGGAGCAAGAACAACGTAGCTTACGCCCATGAGCGTATCCGCGCGGGTGGTGAACACGGTAATCTTTTCATCGCTGTTTTCGAGAGGGAAAACGGCCTCTCCGCCTTCGCTTTTTCCGATCCAGTTTTTTTGCATTGCTTTGGTTTTTTCCGGCCAGTCGAGACTGTCAATGCAAGAGAGAAGCTCCTCGGCGTAGTCGGTAATTTTCAAAAACCATTGAGTCATATTTTTGCGTACAACGGTGTGACCGCAACGCTCGCAAACGCCGTTTACCACCTGTTCGTTGGCAATAACGGTGTTGCAGGAGGTGCACCAGTTTACCGGTGCCTGCTTTTCATACGCAAGACCTTTTTCGTAAAGCTTGAGGAACAACCACTGCGTCCATTTGTAATACTCAGGCGAGCAGGTAACGAGCTCGTGATCCCAATCGAACATAGCGCCCATATTGGCGAGCTGCTTTTCCATAACGGCAATATTCTTCATAGTGCTGTCTTTTGGATGAATACCCGTCTTTATTGCGTAGTTTTCGGCAGGGAGTCCAAATGCGTCGAAGCCCATTGGCTGAAAAACGTTGTACCCCTGCATTTTTTTGAAACGCGCAAAGGTATCGGCAGGTCCGTAGTTGTACCAGTGTCCGATATGAAGGTTGGAACCTGACGGGTAAGAAAACATCTCCAAAACGTAGTATTTCTTGTCGGTTTTGGTTTGGTCAAAGCGGTGAGCACCCGTTTCCTCCCAAATTTTATTCCATTTTTGCTCGATTGCTCTAAAATCCATAGTTGTTCTCCAAATTGCAATTTTTACAAATAAATATTATAAGTTATGGCGGTGATTTTGTCAAGCAAAGGCCTTGATATAGTTATGGCGCGGTCAAAAATGCAGGGCGGAGCGGGAATGCATAATAGCAAAACAATTGGGGAAGATAATTTGCATTACCTTAAAGTTTTTATTTTCTTTATTAAGTTGTGTAAAAATTTTTCTATATACCTTACGTGTTTTCAATATTGTCTCATTTGAAACATTATAAAAATCCATATCCGTAAGATAGTTATCATAAATTTCTTTCATTAAATTTTAATTATAAATGACTATATCATTTATTACTAATATAAATAAAAGAAATAGAATATACTACATATAAAGATTTATGGCTATGCCATGATTGTTTTTAAGTACTAAAAAATGGTTTGAAAGTAATCATTCAAACCATTTTTTATCGTTATAATGCCTATAAAACACAACAAATACAAATTTAAACGATTTAAATAATAAATTATCTTTCATAAATAATATCGACGATTTGTTTTTTGGAAAGTCTGTTTACCAAAAAAACATAAACCAAAAGTATAATCAATGCAAATATAATAAACAAAGAAAATACCGATACCGGCTCATAGAAAAATGCTTGAAATCCAGAAATATGTTTCATCATTACATTCACTGCCATTACAATAAAAATTTCC
>JAFQMX010000014.1 GCA_017396125.1 Clostridia bacterium | reverse complement strand
TTCGTAAAGAAATATACTGAAAAAGCGAAATCAATTTATGGTAATAGATACTAACAAATTCCAAAAGGTCGAACAGTTAGGAAAATAAGAATTTGACTAGGAGTGCTTATATGAAAAACGGAAAAACTCCAAACCCAAACACAATCCACCCAATTACAGGATATGACAGGGAAATCTATGTAAAACCAACAATCAAGAATCCCAACATTATTGTTGGCGATTTTACTTATATTGCTGATTCGGAGTTTGAAAGCCATGTTACGCACCACTACGACTGGAACGGCGACAAACTGATTATCGGAAAGTTCTGTCAGATTGCGGCTGGTGTCGAGTTTGTTATGAATGGTGCGAATCATCAAATGAATGCAGTTTCTACATTCCCATTCTACACCCTCGAAGGTTGGAACATGAATGTCCCTGCCATGGCAGATATGCCGCTTAAAGGCGATACCGTAATTGGAAACGATGTGTGGATTGGTCAGAATGCAGTTATCCTTCCCGGTGTTCATATCGGGGACGGTGCAATTATCGGAGCAAACAGCGTTGTAGGCAGCGATGTCGCTCCCTTTTCAATCGTGATTGGAAATCCTGCAAAAGAGCTTCGTAAGCGTTTCGATAATGAATTGATTGAGCTTATGCTAAAATTCAAATGGTGGGAGAAGTCCATTGAGGAAATTGATGGGTTGATTCCTGTTTTGACTTGTAGTGACTTGGAAAAAGTTAAGGCTGAAATCAAAAGACTTGTAGAGTGACAAATTCCAATTTATCGAGTTGATATTTTTTGTAAAAAATTTTCAAAAGTGTAGCACACTATACTTTCAAAAGAAAGCCGTGTGTTTTGCAAAGCAAAAAGTAAAGGATAGCCAAATTTTGCTATCCTTTTATAATGTCTAAAAAATCCCTATGAGTGACGCACCTACGGCAGTCTTTTTTTGCTAGTAAAAATTCAATTTTAGGGGTATTTTTATTAAATATAATTGATGGGCTAATCCTCAACCTTGATTGGTGCAACGAAAATAGTTTTTTGGTTGGTGTAAATAACCTTTCCAGGAGGCGCGCCAGATGGTTTGTTGACGAATTTGAGTAGAGTATAGTCAACTGCAACCTTGCCCGAAAGTCTACCTTTACTGTAATATGCGGCGTGACTTGCTGCCGTTTCGATAACAGCAGGCGGAACCTCTTTTCCTTCGGTTTTAATTACGACGTGACTGCCGTGAATATCCTTGGTGTGCAGCCAAATATCGCGCTTGTCGCAGGTGCGTACCAAGCGGTCATTTTGCACGTTATTTTTGCCTATATACACAGTAAAACCGTCGCAAACTGTTTTTATCGGAGCGGACGGCTGAGTTTTTACGGTACGGCCACGCTTTTTGATAATACCGATAGCGTCAAGCTCGGCTTCGATATCGGGATACTCTCGCTCGGAAGAAAACTCTAACGATTGCATAGCCGAATTCAACTTTTCTAGATCGTCGCAAGATGCGGAAATTTGCGTTTCGAGATTGTCCAGCGTTTTCTTTTTTTTGTTGTATCGCTTGTAGTAAACCTGCGCGTTTTGTTGCGGGGAGAGTTGCTCGTCGAGGGGAATTTCCACTACGCTACCGTCGTAATAGTTGTCTGCCAAGAATTTTTTAAGTCCGGTTTTTAGCTTGTAAATATTTGCGGTAATCAGCTCTCCGTACAGCCTGTCAGTTTCCAAATCCTCGCACTCGCGTTGCTTTTGCAAAAATCCCGCAAGCTTTTTTTCCGTCCTTGCAACTGCGTTTTTTATGAGCAGACCCAGTCTTGCAGACTTTTCGGTTTTTGCAGCATTTTGCTGTTTTTGCTCGTAGACTGTTTCCATTGCCTCAGACAGCGTGCAGGCGAATTCTACCTGCTCAAATCCAAGCGGAGCAAAGAAATAATCGGGCTTGCCGTCTATGGTTACGATGCAGGGATTAGGCGAGATATAGTATAGATTTTTTAGCGCTTTTGCAATATTTTGTGCCTGTGCTTCGTCCAGTGGAAAATCAAAATTATCGTTTTCAAAAACGGCCTTTATCGTAGCGGGAGCAAGTCCGTAAACGACGGATAAGATCTTGTTGGCAACGCTTCCTTGCTCAAACCCTACTAGAGCGTTTGCAATAGTCTCTGAGTCAAAGGGCGTAGCTTTGTCCTGCTGTGGCGGGAGCGAGTAGCTTAGCCCCGGCAAAACGCTTCGCACCGAAGAAATGTCCGGCGTAACGTGCTTGATACACTCGGTAATTTTACCTTCTTCTGTCAGTATAATATTGGAGTATTTGCCCATAATTTCGGCGTACAAAACGCGGTTAAATTTCATGCCTATTTCGTTGTGGCAGTCAAACTCGATTTTTATAATACGCTCAAACGGCACGAGTGAAATGCTTTTGACGATTGCTCCACCGAGCTTTTTTCTTAAATGTAACAAAAACGAGGACGGCACGGGGGCGTTGGTAAAGGTTTGTTTCGTAAGATGAATTCTTGGGCTGGAGGGGCTTGCGCTAATAAGAAGGCTCTTGTTTCCCACCGTAGTGTGCACGACAAAAATGACGGTCTCGTCCAAGACAAAAATTTTGTCCACGCGTCCGCCCAACAGAATTTGAAGCTCGTCGGCTAAATATTTGTAATTTAATGCGTCACCAGGCAAAATCACACCTCTTTTTTAAAAAAATATTATGCTACAAGTATAAGTCAAAGTCATTTTCAAAGTCAATAAATTTGACAAACCTTTTAGTTTGAGTTATAATACATTGAACTGTTGCAAAAACAGCAATTTTTTTGTGCGCAATTTTTATGCGCACGCGTGATGGAGGAATTATGAAATACGCTATTGAAAATTTGAAGGGACAGGTAAAAATTAAGTTTACTATTACCGCTGCGGAGTGGGACGGTTATATGAACACCGCATACAACCGCAATAAAAATAAGTTTACCATACCCGGATTCCGTAAGGGACATGCATCCAGAAAGATGATTGAGAAGATGTATGGTGGCGGAGTGTTTTTTGACGACGCTTTCAATTTCTGTTTTAAGGAAGCTTATACCAAGGTTTTGGATGAGAATCAGGAGCTTTACCCTGTTGACGAACCGCAGATTGATATAGAGAAATTTGACGACAAAGAAATGAAGTTCACCGCTGTTGTTACCGTTAAGCCGGAATTGGAACTTGGCGCTTACACCGGTATTAAAGTAGAGAAAGTTGAATATACTGTTACTGCTGACGAAGTTAGCGACGAGCTTGATCGCGCAAGAGAGAGAGCTGCTCGTACTATCGAGGTTATTGACAGAGAAGTTAAGGATGGAGATATCGTTAATCTTGATTACTGTGGAAAAGTTAACGGCGTTGCTTTCAAGGGCGGTACTGCAGAAAAGCAGGAGCTTACCATCGGTAGCCACACCTTTATTCCTGGATTCGAGGAGCAGATGGTTGGCATGAAGATCGGCGAGACCAAGGATCTCAACGTTAAGTTCCCTGACGAATATCATTCCGAGGACCTCAAGGGTAAGGACGCTGTGTTTACTGTTACCGTAAACGGTATCAAGGTAAAGGAAGTTCCTGAAATGAGCGACGAGCTTGTTAAGGAAATCAGCCGCTTCGACACCGTTGACGCATACCGTGAGGATATCGAAAAGAGATTGACCGAGAGCAAGACTAAGCAGGCAGAGATGGAAAACGAAAATAAGCTTATTGAAGCTATTGTAGAAGCTACTAAGGTTGAAATTCCTGATTGCATGGTAAATACCCAGCTTGATTATATGATCAAGGATCTTGAGGCAAGAATCGGCTATATGTACGGCGGAATGAAGATTGCAGACTACTTCAAGTACACCGGATCTTCCGAAGAACAGTACAAGCAGGAAAATAAAGAAATTGCTCTCAAAAACGTTAAGACCAGACTCGTTCTCGAAGAGATTATCAAAAAGGAAAATCTCTACGTAACCGACGAAGAATTTAATAAAGAAATTGCTGGCAGAGCAGAAAAGATTAAGAAGTCTGTAGAAGAATATGAAAAGAATCTTGACTTCAGACAAATCAACTACATCAAAAACGATATGTTGATGAAAAAGCTTACTGACTTCCTCAAGAGCAACAACACTTTTGAAGCAAAATAATTAGCACAGTATTTGGAGGCATAATATGATATACGATAATTTGATACCTATGGTCGTTGAGCAAACAAACCGTGGGGAGAGGTCCTACGATATTTATTCCAGACTTCTTGATGACCGTATCGTTTTTCTTAACGGAGAAGTTAACGACATCAGCGCAAATATCGTAATTGCACAGCTTATTTACCTCGAGGGTAAAGATCCTGACAAAGATATTTCGCTCTATATCAATAGCCCGGGCGGAAGCGTGACTGCGGGAATGGGAATTTACGACACTATGAACTACATCAAGTGCGACGTAAACACTATTTGCGTAGGTATGGCAGCGTCCATGGGCGCGTTCCTGCTTTCTTCGGGAACCAAGGGCAAGCGTTACGCGCTTCCTAACAGTGAGGTTATGATTCACCAGCCTAGCGGTGGCGCGCAGGGACAGGCAACCGATATCGAGATAGTTGCAAAGCATATTATCCAAATTAAAAACAAAATGAACCGCATTTTGAGTGAAAACAGCGGTCAGCCGCTCGAGCGCATACAAAAGGACGTGGAGAGAGACTTTTATATGACGGCAGAGGAAGCACTTAATTACGGTTTGATAGACAAGATTTTTTATAAGCGTAAATAGGAGTTTTACCGTTGAATAACCATTTTGAACCAAAGTGCTCTTTTTGTGGCAAGCCTGAGTCGTTAGAGGTTGATTTGATGTACGGCGCAAACGACGTATATATTTGCAGTGACTGTATAGAAATTTGTAATCAGGAGCTCAAAAAGAAGAACACTGTCGTTACGGGAGATTTCAATCTCATTAAGCCTGAGGAAATCAAGCGTCAACTTGACGAGTATATAGTAGGGCAAGAGGAAGCAAAGAAAGTTCTTAGCGTAGCGGTTTATAACCATTACAAGCGAATCAAATACAACTCCGGCAAAAACGCAAAGGACGACATTGAACTCAAAAAAAGCAATATTCTTATGTTTGGTCCGACCGGTTGCGGAAAGACTTTGCTTGCGCAAACCTTGTCCAAAATTTTGAACGTTCCGTTTGCAGTTGCAGACGCGACCACTTTGACCGAAGCTGGTTACGTGGGCGAGGACGTAGAAAATATTTTGCTCAAGCTTATACAAAACGCCGATTTTGATATCGCTAGGGCAGAAAGAGGAATTATTTATATTGACGAAATCGACAAGATTGCGCGCAAGTCTGAAAACGTTTCCATAACTCGAGATGTTTCGGGCGAGGGTGTTCAGCAGGCTCTTCTCAAAATCGTAGAGAGCACCGTTGCAAACGTTCCACCGCAGGGCGGAAGAAAGCATCCTCAACAAGAGTGTATTCAGATAGACACCACCAACATTTTGTTTATCTTTGGCGGAGCGTTCGTTGGACTTGACAAAATTGTGGGCAAGCGCACCAGCACTAACTCTCTTGGATTTGGAGGTACGGTAAACGCAACCAAGGAAGTGGGAGTAGAGGAGCTTCGCAACGTTCAACCGCAGGATTTGATAAAGTTTGGTCTTATACCTGAGTTTGTGGGTAGAGTTCCCGTAACGGTTAATCTTGAACCATTGGATAGAGATGCTCTCGTGAGAATTCTTACCGAGCCAAAGGACGCGCTGACCAAGCAGTATAAGAAATTGCTTGAGTTGGACGGAATAAATCTTGAGTTCGACAAAGAAGCGGTGGAGGCAATCGCACAAAAGGCCATCGACCTCAAAACCGGTGCAAGAGGACTACGATCGATTATCGAAAGTTGTATGCTTGGCGTGATGTACTCCGCGCCATCTGATCCTCTTATTAGAGAAATCAGAATCAGCAAAAGCTGTATCGACGGCAATCTTCCGCCGAAGATAGAGTACAAATCTATAGCGTAATTTATTTATAAAAAGCAGTAAAAAAGCGGGGCTATACAACCCCGCTTTTTGTTTTACTTAAAAACGCAATTTTTGATAAATTTTTAATACTTGTAACGCTTTTTTAGAGCGAAGATAAATATGAGCGCCGCGATTGTTGCAAGCATATCAGACGCAACGATAGAAAACCAGATTCCGTTTATGCCGAAGATTAAAGGTAAAATCATAATACACACAATTTGGAAAACAAGCGTTCGCATAAATGAGATCGCAGCAGATACCAAACCGTTGTTGAGCGCGGTAAAGAAGGACGAACCGAAAAATGAAATTCCGCAAAACAAAAATGAGAACGAGAATATTGTAAATGCTTTAATCGTCATTTTTACCAGTTCTTCGTCGTAGCCTACGAAAATTTCCGCCATCGGTTTGCCTAGCAGTAGGCACGATAAAAACATAATTACGGAGAAAGAAGCTATTATGGTCATGCTTTTTTTGAATACATTTTTCATCTCGTCCGTGTTGCCCGCACCATAGTTGTAGCTGACAATCGGAGCGCTACCCACCGAATAGCCCAGGAATATTGCAAAGAAAATCATGCTCACGTACATCAAAACCCCGTAGGTAGCGATACCGTTTTCGCCCGCGTATTTCATGAGTTGCATGTTGTACAACATTCCAATTATGGACGCGGACACGTTTGACAAAAATTCCGAAAAGCCGTTGGACGTAGTTTGCCACAACGCTCTAAAATCAATAGAAGTTTTTCCTAACTTTAGTAAGCTTGAGTTATTTCGGGCAAAATAGAATAAGGGTAAAATTCCACCTACTACTTGACAAAGGACAGTTGCGAGCGCTGCGCCTACAATTCCCCATTTGAATATGGCGACAAACAGCGCGTCCAAAATCATATTCGTTAGACCTGCGCCCAGTGTAACAAAAAGCCCTAGTTGCGGTTTTTCGGCGGTAGAGAAGAAACTTTGGAATTCCATCTGGAGCATATAGAACGGCAATGCGGCAAGAATTATGCGTCCGTAAATTACGCAGTCATCCACCATATTCCCTTCTGCGCCCAGTAAAACCGCTACGGGACGAATAATGATTATTCCCACGACGGCAAGCACGATACCTACTACGACGGTAGTGTATACGAGTAGCGAAAACACACTGTTAGCCTTTTGCGGGTTGCTTTGTCCCAAAAACTTGCCAATTAGCGCGCTTCCGCCCGCACCCAGCATAAACCCTACTGAACCTAAAATCATCAAAAAAGGTATTATAAAATTGACTGCCGCAAAAGCAGTTTTTCCAACGAAATTCGATACAAAAAAACCGTCTACCACACTGTAGATGGAAGTAAAAATTATCATCATTATGGATGGTAGCGTGTAGCGGAAAAGTTTTTTATAAGTAAAGTGATCCGAAAGTTGAATTTTCATATTTTAGCCTACTGCGATTTATTATAATTCAATTTGATTTGAAAGTCAACATATTGTTTCATGTAAAGCGTTCGTTACTACTTCTAAACCTTACTAAAAACTATAAAAAAAACAGTATTATATTAAATAATGTAGAAAACTTTGTAATGCTATTGACTATAAGTTTATTTTGTGTTACAATGCATAAAGGAGTTTTATCGAAATTACTAGAAGGTGTGGTGTATACTTGAAAAAATCGATTAAAATTTTAATACTTTTATTGACCTGCGTTCTGTTGACTGTGGGATTTTCTGCATGCGGAGAAAAATCAGAACCCAATGTTTATTTGAAAGTAACCTTGGATTATGCGGACGGCGAGCGTGAAAAGATCATAAACATAAAGTCAGGCGAAGTTTTGCCGGAGCAGTATTGGAGCGTAAGTCGCGAAGGTTATACCTTTGCCGGTTGGTATGATGGCGAAAAAAAGTGGAAAAATAATTCTCGCATAGAAAAAAATTTGATTTTGACTGCTCGTTGGAATGATGCTAGCAACAAAACCTATTATTCAGTATCGTTCATGAATAGCGACAATACCTTGATGGAAACTATTCTCGTTGAAGAAGGCAAGCCGGCTGCTACCACGTCAGTACCATATCTCGACGAGTATCATAGGTTTGAAAGGTGGAGTGCGGATCTTAGCTGTATAACCGGAAATATTACCGTTTTTCCTATATTCGATTATGCCAGAACCGATGCGGAATATTTTACTTTTGAGGAGCAAGACGGCAGTTATATAATAACGGGTGCAAAAGCAGAATTGCCTAGCGTTTTATGTCTCCCCGAAGTTTATAATGAAAGACAGGTAATAGGTATTGCAAATGCTGAAACTTACCAAAACGGAGTTTTCGCACTTCGTAACAATTTGACTAAAATTTATGTGCCGAAATCTTATCAAATTTTAGGTGATTTTGCCTTTTATAAATCCAAAAATATTGTTGAAGTATATTTCGAGCCGGACAGCGAATTGAATAAGATAGGCGTAATGAGCTTTTTTGAAGTGTATCTCGACACCATAGCTTTACCTAGTAGCGTAGCGGATGCCGAGCTTGTAATTTCTATGGGCGCGTTTATGAACTGTTATTATTTATCCACGATTACTTTGAGTGAGGCGGTAGTGGAAATAGGCGTAAATGCTTTTAATAACGCAGGCGCAATGACTTCGGGATACTATAACTTCGTTACGCTTAATTTGCCACAAAAAAATAAGCTCAAATACATTAAAGATTATGCTTTTGCCAATGTTGCCATAGTAGGAGATTTTGAATTTGAGAATCTCGTTTCTATCGGTGATTATGCTTTTAGTGGAAACATGATTTCTACAGTAGAGTTTAACGTTTTGCAGTCGGTGGGGCAAAGAGCGTTTTATCCGCGCTCGGCAAACGGAACTTTCCAGTCTCAAATTACTTCAATAAAGCTTGGCGAGCATATCAAAAAAATTGGAGCGGAGGCGTTTGCATACAGCAAAATTTTCGCAATAACCTTACCGGACACTTTGGCAAACATCGGTGACGGTGCGTTTATGGGCAGTGAAATCGTAAATCTTGACATTCCTACCGGTATTAGCGAAATAGGTACACGCGCATTTTACGGTTGTGAATATTTGTCCAAGGTAATTTACCGCACGGCTGCTTCTGTTGCGGATGGAATGTTCGAAAACTGCATTTTGCTTTCGGAAATTGAATTTTTGAATAACGTTACCGAATTTGGTGATTGCGCCTTCAAAAACTGCTTTAATTTAGCGGATTTTGATATTCCGATTGAACTTTTAAGCATTGGCGATTCGGCGTTTGAGGCATGCACTTCGTTTACCGAAATTTCACTACTAAACGTATCGCAGTTGGGTACGGCTGTTTTCAAAAACTGTACGTCATTGCAAAGCGCCACCATAAATTTGGTAAAAACCATACCTAACTATACTTTTAGCGGTTGCACGGTGCTCGATAGCGTATTTATAAATTCACAGGTTAACTATCTCGGTAATTACGCCTTTAACCGTTGTATGTTTTTGGAGCAAATAACTCTACCATCGGCAATTTCGCATATAGGTGAGAGTGCGTTTGAAGAGAGCGGAATAACCTCGCTTCGTTTACCTTCATCCATCAATTTCTTGGGCAAAAATGCTTTTCGTAGGTGCACGGGCTTGACCGAAATTGTTTTACCTGCGGACGTAGGTAAAATTACCTTTTCGGACGGAGTACTTTCTAATTGCAACAATATGAGTAGAATCACCGTGGAAAACGGCAATGCTTTTTATTCTAACCGCAATGACGACGGTCATTTGTATAACAACGACGGTAGCGAATTAGTGCTTTTCGTTTCGGGAACAAAAACCTCGTACACTACTCCTGATACTCTCAAAAAAATCGGCAAAAATGCCTTTTCCGGTAATATAAATTTGCAGATAATTACCATAGGGCACAGTGTAGAGGAAATTGGCGATTCAGCGTTTTCGGGTTCGTCCACGGATTTTGCTAACTTTTTGATACTGAAAAAAGTGGACTTTTCCAATGCAACCTCGCTCAAGAAAATCGGCGCATATGCGTTTTATAACTGCGGTCTTTTGACTGAGATAGATTTGAGTGCCTGCATTTCTTTGACGAGTATAGGAGATTTCGCGTTTTACAACTGCAATTCCATAACTAAATTTGCATTGCCTAATTCGATTAAGTTTATCGGAAACAGTACCTTTGAAATGCCTAATGATTGCACAAATACTGCGTTTTGCACTTTGGATTTATTCCGTTCAAATTTGGTAACTGTGGGCGAAAACGCTTTCAAAAACTTTGATGTGATTACGGCTGTGAGATTTCCGTCAACTCTTACCGAG
This sequence comes from Clostridia bacterium, assembly GCA_017396125.1. Taxonomy (GTDB): domain Bacteria; phylum Bacillota; class Clostridia; order Christensenellales; family Pumilibacteraceae; genus RGIG1965. Next base: position 991 of record JAFQMX010000014.1, on the reverse strand, counting down.
ATAGGAGAAAACGCTTTTTTAGATTGCACCTATTTGTCGAGCCTAGAAATTTTGGCGACAAAGCTAACCAACGTACCTAACGCGGCGTTTAAGAATACCGCTTTAACTGAGGTTGTTTTTCCTGCGACTATCGAGGCAATAGGAATTGAGGCGTTTAGCGATTGCAAAATTCAGTCCTTGGATTTGTTGCCATACACAAATATCAAGACTATTGGCAGTTATTGTTTCTACGGCAACGAATTAAACTTTTTGCGCATGTCGCCTACGATAACCTATATCGGCTCGTATGCGTTTGCCCAAAATAGCGGGGAGATTGAGCTGCTGGATTTGAGTCCGCTTACGCGTATTACAACGATTTATGCGGGAACTTTTATGGATGCTAATATCCGCGCCATGTACTTGCCGGAAACGCTTAAAACTATCGAAAGCAAAGCGTTTGCCCAAAATCCTATAACTTCACTCACAATTCCGTCGTCCGTAACGGCAATCCGCGCTTACGCTTTTGCCGATTGTGGCTTGCTAAATGAAGTGTATTTTGGCGAGGAGGGTAAGAGCGAATTGCAAGAAATAGGCGAGGGTGCGTTTAATAACTGTACTAGTCTCAGTAAAGTAGTCGTTTACAGCATCGTGCCGCCTACCATTACGCATCCCGTATTTTCTCAAACGTCAGGTAGTGGATTAGCGGTATCGACCACGGTAAAAATTTACGTTATGGATACGGTGTATGTTAATTACGTCGATCAGTGGAGCGACTACGCGAGCCAAATATATATTATGAGCGTTTTGACGACGGCGCTGTAATTAAAGTAAAATAACGCAAAAAAATAAGGTATATATAAAATAATCAGCATACAGTGAGTTGCTTGGAGTGTATATGGAAAATTTATATTACAACGACAAAATTGAAGAAGTTATCGTAAGAAAACAGCGTTACATAGCAGTTGCGCTTAGGGGATTAGTGCTTTTTCCGGGGCAGTCCCTTCATTTTGAT
>JAFQMX010000013.1 GCA_017396125.1 Clostridia bacterium | reverse complement strand
GAGTAAGCACCGAGGACGATTATCTTCGTACCTATTGCGCAACCGTTATGGATTTTGACAAGGCGATCGGATATATGATGGAGGAGTTGAGTAGCAAGAATTTACTGGGCAACACCACGATTTGTATGTACTCCGATCATAATACTTATTACAACAACCTCAGCTATCACGCAAAAGGCATAGAGCTGGACGATTTTAATGAGGAGCTTTATCGCATACCGTGCTTGATATACGACCAAAAGCTTCGTCAGGCTATGGTGGATAATGGCGAAACCGTATCTGCCGACAACGTTTATCACAGCGCGACGGTTATTGACAAATTCACAACCACTTCCGACCTTATTCCGACGCTGCTGGATATATTCGGAATCAAGGGCTGGGACAACCTGTATTTTGGCTCGTCAGTCTTTACGGACAAGGAGAGCATAATTTATTCGCGCGCATACTCGCTGTTCGTTACCGACGAATTTATTGGGTATTCACTAAATGGTGAGCTGTGGTCGGCAGACAATTTTGACAAAGCGGATTTTATCGCAAGGGCAGAAAAGCATCTGAATAAACTCGAGCTAATCGACAAGGTGTACTACGGCGATTACTTTGATAGCCACGAATACAAAAAACCGTAGCAAATTTATTTAAGCAAAAAAACAAGCCTGTCGAAAATCTTTGACGGGCTTAATTTTTTGGGTACGTATGCGGAGAAACTTGACAACAACTAAAAAACACGGCTAAAATTGCCGTGCTTTTTTGTCTTGCAATTTTTTTGATTTTTTGCCTTGTGGCAAAAGTTTGACTGTCGTCAAAAAGGTGGGTGTCTAAAATTATATTTATATAGAAACACCTTATACTCGCATGCGCTCGTGGCGTTCGCCGATAAATCGGCTCGGCATCAGGGCAAATTTGAATAAATCAAATTATGCTCCTGACTCGCTGGAGTCGGGCGATACGAGTCGCTCACTGTGTAAAAAAAAGAGAACCACGAATTGTATCGTGGTTCTCTTTTTTGGTTGGAATGAGTGGACTCGAACCACCGACCCCCACCTTATCAGGGTGGTGCTCTAACCAACTGAGCTACATTCCATCAAATAAAATCGCTGCTCGACTTGCGCCTCAAAAGAGTGGTGGAGGATAGCGGGATCGAACCGCTGACCCCCTGCTTGCAGGGCAGGTGCTCTACCAGCTGAGCTAATCCCCCACGCAGTCGCGTTGCCTAAGCAGCTTACATAATATAACAAAAAAGCAAAAGGTTTGTCAACCGTTTTTGCCAAAGTTTTTTGAAAAATTTTTATAATTTTTAATCTTGTCAAAAATCGCGTCAGTTGCCATAAAAAGTCGGTTGCTATTGACTATTTGCTGAAAATAGTATATAATATAGTTATGAAGAAGATTGTTCCTATAATTTTATTAATTCTTTCGATTTTGGGGACGCTGTTTTCGGCTTTTACCTTTGTGATGGCGCTAATAGCAAAAAATACCAACGGATTTGAAGTAATTCCGTTGATTTTGGTGACGGTAGTGTTTTTGGTGATATCTACGGTGCTTACCTTTGCTACGATGTCGCTTAGTCGTTTGTTCAAGCTTGACAAGCTGTGCAGAGTGTCGACGGTAATTTCCTTTTTGGGCTTTGCGTTTGCAGTATTGAGCTGGATTTTGCTTTACATTTAGGCTATGTATGAATTTTAGTTGATTAGAAAGACGCTAATCAACTGCTTATTGCGATGTAGTATTATATGCCCAGGTGTTATATATGATAAAAAAGAGATTTTACTATATATAATGAAAAGGGAATTTGTTTATTATAAATAAAAGCCTTTCGTTTGTATTTCTATATATAATGAAAGAGTTGCTCGTCGTAGAGAGTCTTTTTTTTAGCAAAGGGGATAGATTATGTCTGACAAAAAATATATTTTGGTTTTTGACCAGGGTACTACCAGTAGCCGAGCAATACTTTTCGACGTCGGTGGCAAAATCATAAGCAAGGCATCTCAGCCACTCGCCATGATTTATCCGCGCGAGGGATGGGTAGAGCAATCCCCCGAGGCTCTTGCGTCCTCGGTGCTGATTTCCACTGTCAAGGCGCTGTCGCGCAGCAAAATTTCGCTTGGTGACGTTAGCGCAATCGGAATTACCAACCAGCGAGAAACTACAATTGTTTGGGATAAAAACACGGGAGAGCCCGTTTACAACGCAATCGTTTGGCAATGTCGCAGATCCGCCGAGCTGTGCAATCAAATAAAACAAACACCTATGGCGGACAAAATTTACGCCAAGACTGGACTGTTTCCCGATTCGTATTTTTCCGCAACCAAAATTAAGTGGATTTTGGATAACGTGTCGGGCGCGCGAGAAAGGGCGGAGCGTGGCGAGCTTTTGTTTGGTACGGTGGACACCTATCTTTTGTGGAAGGCGACGGGCGGAAGCGTTTTTGCAACCGATTACACCAACGCCAGCCGTACTATGCTGTACAATATTCATACTCTCGAGTGGGACGACGAACTGTGTGAGTTTTTTGGCGTGCCGAAATGCATGCTGCCGCAGGTCATGCCGTCGTCGCATTTTTACGGAACGACGGACGAAAAAATCTACGGTGCAAAAATTCCCATTATGGCACTGGTGGGCGACCAGCAATCGTCGCTTTGTGGCCACGGGTGTTTTGCGCCCGGCTCAACCAAAGCCACTTATGGAACGGGTTGCTTTTTGCTGATGAACACGGGGAGCGAGTCGGTTCATTCAAAAAACGGCTTGCTGACTACGCTTGCAGCGACGGGCGATGGCAAAAAGCCTCATTATGCCTTGGAGGGTAGCGTGTTTATGGGCGGTGCGCTCGTTCAATGGCTGCGCGACGGTTTGGGGCTGATAAAGACGGCGGAAGACAGCGAGGCGGTCGCAAGATCGGTGGAAAGTAGCGGTGGCGTGTATTTGGTTCCTGCATTTACGGGACTGGGTGCGCCGTATTGGGATGGAGAGGCGCGAGGATTAATTTGCGGCTTAACACGTGGAAGCACGTCTGCGCATATCGTCAGGGCAGGACTCGAGGCGATTGCTTATCAGATAAAAGACGTTGTAGATGCTATGGTGGCGGACACGCAACTCCGACTTGAGTCGCTCAAGGTGGACGGCGGAGCAACCAACAACAACTTTTTGATGCAGTTTCAGGCGGACGTTTTGGGCAGTCGGGTAGAGCGAGCGGCAATCCTCGAAACCACTGCGTATGGAGCGTTTTGGCTTGCGGCCAAATGCTTGGGGCTGGAGGGCGTAGTTGCCGGCGGAGATTTTACAGAGTTTGAGCCAAAGATGAGTGCAGGTGAGCGAAAGCAATTGCTGGACGGCTGGAAAACCGCAGTGCAAAGAACGCTGAGTGAATAATTTTATGAAAAGGAAATTAAGACTATGGAAAAGGATGTCCCTAAAAAGGATATCAGAAATTTAAAAAAGATATTGCCGTTATTGAACCTCGTTATTTCCGTAGAGGGGGCGCTGTCGTCGATTTTGGGCTTTGTCGGTGCAATAGCTATATTAGCAAGTGGAGCCACTGGGTCGGCGATAGCTTTCATTGCTGTATTGATGATGTACCCACTGATTGCAGGCACTGGAGAAACGCTTATAACAATGATAATCGGATTTATTTTCTTCAAAAATAAAATCTGTAAAATTTCTGCGTTCATTTCGTTGGGTGGATTTTTGCTTGGTGTGATAGGACTGTTTATCGTGCTGTGATGCAAAAAAAATAACGCGCGTGAGCTTTTAACGCAGTGCTATTAATCTAGCTCAATTTGTTTTTTAATAATTGTTGTTGATTAAAAGATAAGACTACTTGCCTTTTTGGTGGGTAGTTTTAATTTTTTTTGCTTATGAATGCCAAAAAGTGGAGAGCTTGTCAAGAGGCAAAACCAGTTTTTTTCAAAAAACTTTTTGCGAATTTCCAAAAAAATTTTTGAAAAATCTAAAAGTTTAGAGAGAATTGCAAATAATTTCTAAAAAACTTAAAAAATCTTTTTGTACAAATAATACAGCTTGCCCTAAAATCGACAATTATCATCCTCAAAATAATGCTAAAAATAGCTTTTCTAAAAAAATTTATAAATTTTCGAAAAATTTTTTAAAAAAATGCGAAAAAACAGTTGACTTTATTTTTAGGGTGTGTTATTATAACTAGGCTGTCGCGTGAGTGACGCGGTCACAAACCGGCAGGACAACATCTCAGTCAGATAAGTTTCGTAAGAAAAACTACTGGCGACCAAGTATTGATTCAATACCGCTGGCATATGATTTAACCTAAGTTAAAGGGTATGCCTTTTATTATCCTCAAAAACGAGGGAGATGCTGTTAATTGTACATTGACAACTACATAACACAAACAGATAAAATACGAGTAAATAAGTAAAGTGTAATATGTATAAACTATATATATGCGATTACGCTGAGTGAAAATACGAGTTATTTTTATTGTCTTGTAAGTAAAATGAACTAATGGTCGAGACAAGAACCATAGAGATTAAATCTTTATGTACGGAAAGCTTCGTAAAGTTAATTTACGATAGCTATTGATTAAGCTAATAAGAGCATATGGTGAATGCCTTGGCATCAGGCGCCGATGAAGGACGTGACAAGCTGCGATAAGCTACGGGGAGTTGCAAATAAACCGTGATCCGTAGATTTCCGAATGTGGGAACACACCTTTCCGAGAGGTTAGGTATTATTACATGAATACATAGTGTAATAAGGGGAACCCAGGGAACTGAAACATCTTAGTACCTGGAGGAAAAGAAAGTAAACAAACGATTACCTCAGTAGTGGCGAGCGAACGGGTAAGAGCCTAAACCACATATAGTAATATGTGTGGGGTTCGGACTGCAACGTGCAATTAATAACAGTAGTCGAAGATTGGTGGAAACCAGCACAAAATAAGGTAAAAGTCCTGTAGACGAAATTGTTGTTATAGCTAGCAGTATCCAGAGTACCATCGAGCACGAGAAATTCGGTGGGAATGTGGGAGGCCCATCTCCTAAGGCTAAATACGACCTGATGACCGATAGAGT
>JAFQMX010000012.1 GCA_017396125.1 Clostridia bacterium | reverse complement strand
TTTTTTTCACATCCTGACAAAAAAAGAACGGCAAATTTCTCTTGCCGACGCTCTAATAGTAGGGTTTACGCAGGGGCTTGCAGTTTTTCCGGGACTGTCGCGTAGCGGTAGCACGATTTCGGTAGCAAGTCTGTGCGGTGTGCAAAAATCTCAAGCAACGGATTTCAGTTTTTTTATTTCTATACCCGTTATCGTGGGCGGGGCGCTGCTCGACTGTATGGGCGGAGGGTTTGCCACCGTTGATATTCTAACGCTCTTTGTCGGCTTCGTTTCGGCATTCGTCAGCGGACTTTTCGCCGTCAAGTTTATGCTAAAAAGCCTAACCAAAAGTTTTGACGGCTTTGCAATTTATCTGCTTATTTTGTCGGCATTTTTGATAATCAACGATGCGTGGTTGCATATTTTGTAACGATTTTCGTCATACGCACCCACGTTTTTTTGACCAAAAGAATTTTTGTAAAAAATTCCGTTACCAAAAGCTTGCAGATTTTAAAAAATAATCCCCACTTTTTGCATAAATACAAGCGACTTTGCGCATACCAAGATTATGCAAAAAGAAAATTATTTAAGGCAAGAAAGAATTGCAGATTTTTCCATTTTAAAGTTTTTACTGTGCGTGCTGGGCACGCTGGCAGCCGCGTTCGTAAGCAGTTATTTGAGCAAAATCCGTGCCGGCTACGCGTTTATTGCGCCAAGCTGGACTCCCGACGAAAACGTAATTATGCTGGGGTGGGCACTGTGCGCCGTGCTGACGGGATGGAGCTTGTATCTCGTCGTTCAGCGACGTTGCCCGACCAAAACCGAGCGCAACTGCAAGCTACTGTTCGTAAGCTTGTGGGTGATTCACGCAGGGTTGGCGTTTGCCTGGCCTATAATTCTATTGACTACGAGCAAAATTGCCGTGGCTTTCGTGTGGATAGCGGTGCTGGACGGAATCGTAACCGCCCTGTTTGTTTCTGCACTGCGACTGCGTGGGCTAAGCGCAATATTGCTACTGCCCTATTTAGCAACTCTACTCGTCGCCACCTACTTCAACCTTCAACTGATTATGCTAAACTAATTTTAGCGTCAACAGTTTGCAAAATTTATTCGCATTTAATAGCGCCTTACGTGGCAAAATTTTTACTACAAAATACCGCAAAAAAACCGCAGTTCAAAAAAACGGCGGTTCTTTCTTTTTTAATTTGTATTGTAAACAAATGAATTTTACAGCGCGGAGCAAATGAATTCGCCCAAATATTTGCGCACCTCTTCTCGGTTTTTCTCGTTGAGAATTTCGTGGCGCATTCCGTCGTAAAGTTTGAGCGTGGTGTCGTCGTTAATCTTCTTAAACTTTTCATACAGCTTTTTAACAGATTTGCCCATATCGCCCACAGGGTCGTCGCCGCCCGAAACTATCAGTAATTTTACAGGCTTGGACAAAGCTTTTTTGGTCTTGTCCACGGTTTTAAGCCCCTTAAAGAAACTTTGATAAAACCCGTACGAGCAAATAAATCCGCTTTTGCCGTCGTGACGGTACTTTCGCACCTGCTCCATGTCGGTGGACAGCCAACTAGAACCACCCTCAAATTTCTTTCCGTATGCGCCAAACGTAATCTTTGCCAAAAACAGCGCCGGATCGTCCTTTTTGCCCGATTTTACCTTGCGATTTGCTACAAAATAGCCAAGATTGAGCGCAGCGCCTCGCATAAGCGCGCTGCCGCAAAGCACTATTGCGGTGGCAGGATGCGGATTTTGCGCGTATCTTTGGGACAAAAACGAGCCGTAGCTGTGCCCAAACAAAATCAATGGCAAATCGTACTTGCGTTTTAGATCAGCGCTTATTGCCAAAAGGTCCTTTACGGTATCCTCGAACAAATTTCCGTACGCAATTCCCAGCGCGTCTTGGTCGGTAATACCGTGAGCGCGGTGGTCGTCGCCCACTACTATAAATCCCAGCCCGTTGAGATGGCGAGCAAACTCGTCGTACCGCTCCACGTGTTCAGCCATGCCGTGAGCAATTTGTACTACGCCTTTGGGTTGTTCGACCTCGTCCCAAACGGCAAGCGAAATATTTTTTCCGTCAAAAGAAACAAAATTTTCTCTTTTCATATCCTGCCTCCCTTATACAATAACTTTACTCCAAAAACACCGATATGTCAACAGCAACGCCAAAAAAAATCAACTTTTTTTACTTTATCGCGAGGATTTTTTTTGTTTTTCCGTATCAACGGCGCGGATTTGAGCATAATTAATAAAAGACTTTGGAGAAACGCTATGAAATTACTACTTACCGGTGGCGGAACGGCGGGGCACGTAATTCCCTGCCTAGCACTTGTTGATTACGTAAACGACTATTTTGATGAAATTTATTTTGTGGGTGGAAACGGCGAAATGGAGCGAAATTTGCTCAAAAACTACCCAAAAATCAAGTATTTTGGGCTGGATGCACCAAAATTCAAACGCTCGCTGTCCCCCGATAACCTTGCTCTGCCTTTTCGCATCGCAGGTAGCGTGCGAGAAGCGAAAAATTTGCTAAAAACTCTGCGCCCCGACGCCGTTTTTTCCAAGGGCGGTTACGCGTCGCTTCCCATCTCGCTCGCAACCGATGCGCCGTTGATTGCGCACGAAAGCGATTACACCGTCGGGCTCGCAAACCGTCTTATCAAGCGTAAAAGCAAGGTGTTTTGCTGTGGATTTGCCGACACGGCGGCACAAAACAAAGGCGTTTACACCGGCATACCATTGCGCAAAGAAATTTATCACGGCAAAAAGCTTCATCTTTTTTTTGGTGGCAAGCCCGTTCTTTTGGTTATGGGCGGAAGCTTGGGCGCAAGGGCAATAAACGAGGCGGTATTAAGCAATCTAGAAGCGCTAAAATGTGAATTTAACGTAATTCATATCGTAGGTAACTGCGGGGAAGCGCGACAAGAGCAAGGCTATATCGCCCAAAAATTCGCTTTTAATATGGCAGACCTTTACGCCACGGCAGATTTCGTTTTGTCCCGAGGCGGAGCAACGGCGCTAGCCGAAATTGTGTCGCTAAAAAAGCCTTCGCTCATCATCCCACTGCCAAAAGGCGCATCAAGAGGCGACCAAATCGTAAACGCTCAGTATTACCAAAAACAAAACCTAGTGCGCGTTTTGCCTCAAGATCGCCTAGCAGATCTTGTGCCTGCGTTATCGTCTCTGCGACGCGACGAGGCGTTAAAATCCTCGCTTATGTCAGCAAAAAGCGTAGACGGGTCGCAAAAAATAGCACAAATTTTAAAAAATGCTGCCGCCGGAATCTTTACCACTAACGACTTGTAACAAGGTTTTTTCACCACGTGCATGCTTGTAAAAATATAATTAACTTGCACATTCGCCACAAAAATGTGCATATTTGCAAAAACGACTTTGACATAAAAAGCCGTTTTTTTGCTTAACACCCAAAAATTCCCCCTTTCGTGTGCAGTATTATTGTACAAAAGGGGGTTTTATGTTTTCCAAGCAACAAAAAGCCATAATCATTTTTTTGACCGTTACGATTTTGGTGCTGGGCGGTGGAATTTATCTCAACCGCAACAGATTTTTCAACAAAGCCGTGGTGCCCGTGCAATCGCTGGGCTACGAGCGCGTGCGCTCTGCCACCGCGTCGCTGTCCTCCACGCTAAAATGGGCACAAGCCGTGGGCGGAAGTGCGGACGAAACGCTTGTGGGCGCTTTTTCGGCGAATGGAAAAATCTATATTTTCGGCAATACAAGCTCCTCAGACTTTGATATGGAAGACATCGAAAAGGGCTTTTTGGCTATTTTGTTGGCAAATGGCGAAACTGTAAATTTTCTGCCCATTTCTGCCTCCCCAATCGAGCAAGTCAGTATCGCTGAGGGCGGTTTTTTGGCGGTAACAGCGTCCCCGTCCGCACAGGCTCTGCTCGTAAACTTCGACGGCGAAATCACGAAAAGCCTTTTGCTGAATTCCCAAAACGAAAAAAGTGAAAAGATTATTTTGATGGACGGCGGTTACGCGGTTTTGTCCTCGTCAGCAACGGCGGGCGGCAAAAAGCTTTTGTTCGTAACCTTTATAAGCAACAATCTCGAGCTGATTTACAAAAGCGTAAGCAACGAGGCATACTCCATGAGCATCGTTGACGCATACGCTATCGGCGGACAAATTATTGCCTTTTGTCACGCGTCTGGGGCGGACGAACGGATGGCTGTTGGTACGTTTTGCGCTGGTACGTCCCCCGTTTTTCGTTACGTGACCGACTCCGAAAGCTACATTCCATACAGAATTTTACCATACGAAAAGGGTTGGGTGGTTTGCGCAATCGACGCGCTTGGACAAGCGTATTTGCTAAAGCTTAGCCATTCTCTGACGCTGGACGGCAAACTGATTTTTAATATAGCCAACTGCAAAACCTGCGATATGCGATATCAAGGCGGAAATTATTTCGTGTTTGTGACGAGAAACGACGGCGGTTTTTTTGCTAAGGTGAACGGCTCGGTTACCGATTCCACCGTAAAATCATTAGCGCACAACTTCAGTTACTACAACGATTACAAAATTTTACGAGCTCTGGACACAACGAGTGGCATTGTGATGGGCGTAATTTATGACGGCGAGGTCACCAAATTTCCACTAACAAGTGCGCCCGCTGCCAAGGCAATTTTGGTAGATAATTTTCTCGTCTTTCAGGGGCAAGCCGTTTTTGGCGGTCAGGACGTAGTGGTGAGCATGATGGACGTGTAATTTTCTTTTATATCTCCTTTGCTTTTGGGGCGCGCGTAAGTTGCGCCCTTTCCCCTGCTTTTCGCGGTTTTACAAAATTCCATACGCTTTTTCACTATCTAACCTAGTTTTTGCCGTAAACAAAACGTCGCGTATTTGAATTTTTTTGTCACAACGCGCTTTTGCTGGCAAAAAACAGTTGATTTTTTACTTTTCTTATGTTATACTCTATGAGCATCAAATTTGAGCCACATTAGTCTAGCGGTCAGGACGTTGGCCTCTCACGCCGAAAACAGGGGTTCGATTCCCCTATGTGGTACCAGTTAAAAAAAGGCTACCTTGCGTAGTCTTTTTTCTATTATACGAGGTACTGAAAATCATTGGCCTCACTAAGACAGTATCATAATACAAAAAAACAAAGAACTTTGCTCTAACATAAAGCAAAGTTCCTTGTTGTATTTTAGGTTTTATTTTGACTGAGACGAGCGTTTCTACAAGTCTCAGTCAAATTACCTTGTTTTTTCCATTTCACCTAGAGTCCCAATTAAGAGCCTCTATGCGATTTGTCAAATTTATTTAACGTCATTATTCTCATCCATCTCTGGATCGTAGTTCCATATAACCTTAACACCACTTGGAGCGGACCAATAGCTGAGGCTATAGTATTGACCTGCTTTTACCTTAAGGGTAAGACTCTCGCCACAACCACTAAACGAACTAGATGCAACCGCAGTTTCCTTTTCAATTACCAACTCTTTAAAGGAGGTACAATTCTGGAACGCATTTGCACCGATACTAGTACAAATAGCATTCATCTTAAAGGTTTCAAGTCTACTACAATTAGAGAAAGTTTGGTTAGGAATAGCGTTAATCATGCTACCAAACTCTACGTTAATGACTCCAGATGAATAGAACGTCTGAGTTCCCAAAAGAGAAATATTGAGATAAACGTCCTCAAGCGAAGTACATTTATTAAATAAGTGAGTTGGTGCAGTAGTAATATTTGGTAGATTTACGTACATCTGCTTAAGTGAAGTACACTCACTGAACAATCCATTACCAATAATGGTAAGACTCTCTGGCAATGCATTACCTTCTCCCTCATATCCAGTATACGTTACCGTCTCAAGCGCGTAACATTTGCTGAACGCATAACCACCGATAGTTTGCAATTCAGATGGCAACACAACTCTCTTGAGGTTCTCCATATAACAGAGCGAGTAAATCGTACTAGTAGTTGCTGCCGTACCATTGCTTGCACCAATATGAACTATGGACTCTGGGATAACGAGCTCAGTAAGACCACTATAGGCAAATGCATATTTTCCAAGATAAGTAAGACTAGTAGGGAGATTGATCTTTTGAATCGCTGAGCCATAGAACATATAGTCGCTTAATACCTTAAGACTATTGCCAAGATCTACACTCTCAAGACACTCTGCTTCGTAGAACATATAAGTTCCTGCAGAAGTCAACGAAGGAAGCGATACACTCTTGATAGCCGAGTTAGCAAATGCATAAGTTGCAACGCTAGTAACCTTAGGAAGAGAGATAGAAGGAATTGCCGAATACTGGAACGCATAGTTGCTAACCGAGGTTACGGTATTAGATACTATGTTAAGGTCTCCGGTATATCCCGCATAAGTGAGCTTCTTTAGAGAAGTGGTATTTCTGAATGCATAGTTAGCAATACTAGTAATAGTATCAGGAAGCACTACTTCTTCAAGCTTAGTAGCACCGTCAAATGCATAACTACCAATAGTAGTAAGCTTCTTAGAGCTATCTGCGTAGCTTGCAAATACAACCTTCTTAACAGCACTATTAGCAAACGTATAAGAGCTGATGCTAATTACACTGTTAGGGATATAAACCTCAATTTCTCCACATTCGCTAAATGCATAGGAAGAAATGGAAGTGATAGTATTTGGAATAACTACCTGCTTATTATCTGGAACATTCAAACAAGAAACAAGAGTATTTCCATTTTGCACAAGCAAGCCGTCTACTACTGTGAATTTACTATTTCCTTCAGCTACAGTAAAGGACTCAATGTTTTCCATACCAGTAAACGAACCACCGGAAATAGAAGTTACATTGCTAGAAATATTAGCATTCTTAATTCCTGCTCCTGCAAATGCTGCAGAAGAAATAGAAGTAATATTACTAAAGTCGAAGGTCTCGAGCGATGCACAATCTTTAAACGCACCCTGTGGTACAGAAGTGATATTTGCTCCTGCAAATGATTCAAGTCCGCTACCAGCAAATGCAAAGCTATTGAGCGTTGTTACGTTGTTGATATCGATACTCTTGAGCGAAGCACAACCCGCAAAAGCATAGTTACCAATCTTAGTAAGACTGTCAGGCAAAATATTTTCACCCTGACTACCCGTGTAAGTAATGGTCTCAAGTGCAATACAGTTATTAAATGCATATGCTCCAATACCAGTAATAATTGAAGAAAGCTCAACACTTTCAAGTTTAGCACATCCGTCAAAGAGATATACTGCAGTAGTAATTGCAGTACCCTGCGTTCCATTTACCAAATGAGATACAGCTTGAGGAATCTTTATAGAAACAAGACCGCTGTTTTGGAACGTTCCTACACCCATATAAATAAGCTTTTCTGGGAGATTAATGCTTTCGAGAGAAGAACAGCCTGCAAACATGTAATCCGCAAGAGTAGTTACGTTAGGATTGAGCTCAATATTCTTGAGCGACTCACAACCATAACACATATACTTAGGCAACGCAACTAGTCTAGGAAGCGAGATTGTTTCAAATCCGCCGTTATAGAACGCGTATTCACCGAGATTGGTTACACCAGGTAAGCTGAGCTGTTTAAGCGCCTTCAATCCGTAATATTCTTTGTTGGACCACGCGTTCGTCGATGGCTTCAAATATTCACCAAACGCATAATTACCCACAAGAACACAAGCCTCTGGCAAAGCATTTCCCTCACCAGTATAGCCATTGTAGGTTATGCTCTCAAGATTACTACATCCAGAGAATGCATATCCACCAATAGTTTGGATAGTTGATGGCAATACGAGTCTTCTGAGATTAGCGTTTCCTGCAAAGGTGTATACCTTATCGGTAATCTTAGCAGGATTTGCAGCACTTGTAGAGAAGTTAATGATACCTTCAGGAAGAACTATTTCTTCGAATGCACAGCCCTCAAATGCGCTAGGTCCAATGAAAGTAAGGCTCTTAGGCCAGTTGATGTTTTTGAGTGAGCTACACCCAAAGAATGCCCAATCACCAATTACACTAAGGTCATCGTTAAGAACGACAGTCTCAAGCGAAGTACACATATTAAATGGCGCCTCATACATCTCGATTAAGTTAGAAAGGTCAAAGTTGGTAAGAGAAGAACAGCCACAGAAAGTATCATATGGCAATGACTCTATACCTACTGGCAAAGCATTCATAGTACCGGTATATCCGTCGTAGGTAACCTTCTTAAGTTTAGAACAACCAGAGAAGAATTCACCATATCCCAAGAAAGTCATACCAGAATAAAGAACAACTTCTTCTACGTATCCAGTATATCCAAATGGAGTATCACAAATATCGTCTAGGTCACTCTGGAATACAAGTTTCTTAAGTCCAGTACAATTATTAAACAATGCGCCACAAATAGCATGGAGAGCTTTTGGCAATACCAATTCCTTAAGGGAATAACAGCTTTCAAATACATTCCAACCATCAATAACAGTTACAGTATCAGGAATGTTAAGCTCTTCAAGTGCATAGCAGTACGCAAATTGATTTCCTCCTTCACAAGTATGCTCATCTTCATAGTCACCAATGGTAGTTAATTTCTTAGGAAGTTCAATATGCTTGAGATTGTGACAGTTATAGAATGTTTCTGACATAAGGCACGATACGTTAGTTCTAGAAAGGTCGATACTCTCAAGTGACGTACAATTCTTAAATGCACCGATACCAATACTGCTTATCGCAGTTGAACCACTCTCCGCACCAGTATCAGTCATAAAGACTATTTCCTTAAGATTTACACATCCTTGGAACGCATAATCACCGATTTCCTGTACCCCGTATGGAATAACGACTTTAGTTAAATTAACCTGATTTCTAAATGCATAAGCACCAATCTTTTCTACCCCTTCTGGAATA
>JAFQMX010000011.1 GCA_017396125.1 Clostridia bacterium | reverse complement strand
ACTATTGTTTGGTACTGAGTGAGAATTATATAAGAAATCATTTTGCAGACATAAAGAAATATGCAAATGTCATTGAAAATCGTTTGGATGATGAATGGTGCACCATGGAGAATGTATTGTCAGAAAATACACAAATGTTAGAATCTGCAAAAAAGTATAATGTGAACTACATACTCATTAACGATAAATACGAAATCAAGATTGATTTATAACGACAAATTCCAATTTGTCGAGAAGGCAGCAGGAAAAAGTTGACCTTTTTTTCAGTTTTACCTACCCCAGTTGACCTTTTCACTCGTTTAAGGCAAGAGAAGCGAATCATCAGCGTTGTGCGTTAGTGATTCGTTTTTTTGTTGTCAAAATGTGCTTTTATGAATAAACTTTGAAAAATATAGCGAAATATTATCGTTTTTGTCATTGATTTATTTAGTAACTTGTAGTACAATTGCTAATATAAGGAGAAGAAAAATGAAACTAAATTACGGACGAGTAATTTGCGTGGGATTTGCATTCTTTTTGATAACTGCATTTTGGCAGGCTTATGACAAAACTATCCCGCTAATTCTTACGTATAGATTTAATATGAAACAAACGCTTTCGGGCTTGATTATGGCATTTGACAATGTTTTGGCGGTGTTCTTGTTGCCTCTTTTTGGTGCGCTTTCCGATAAAACCAGCTCAAAGTTAGGAAAACGCAAAGTATATATTTTGATCGGTACTATTTTGGCAGTCATCTCATTTATTTTCTTGCCAATAATAGGAAACGTTTGGGTTTTTGCCTCCGTTTTATTGGTTACTTTACTCTCCATGGCAACGTTTCGTTCGCCTGCAGTCGCGCTTATGCCGGACGTAACCTGCAAACCGCTACGCTCCAAAGGCAACGCAGTTATTAACCTTGTGGGTACGGTTGGTGGACTTATCGTTCTTGGCGTTGGCTTGGTGATTAACGTAGGCGAAAACACTATGAACAACCTTATGCCATATTATATTGCGGTATGCGGCGTTATTCTTTTGGGCTTAGTGGTTTTTATGCTTACCGTAAAAGAAAACAAGTGGGCACAGCAAATGCGTGAAGACACCCAAAAATATTTTCCTGAGAATGACGAGCCGCAAAAGATGGAAACCAGCAAAAAGCTTTCTAAGCCTGAAGTAAAATCTTTACTTTTGATTCTTGCCTCGGTTGCGCTTTGGTACATGGGCTACAACGCCATAACTTCTAAATATTCACTTTATGCTGACAAGGTTTTGCAACAGAGCTACGATCTAACCCTACTAATTGCCCAGGGAGCCGCTATTATTTCCTACCTCCCCGTTGGAATAATTGCAACGAAAATAGGTAGAAAGAAAACTATTCTAGCAGGCGTAATAATGCTTGCCCTTGCGTTCTTACTCGCAATATTTATTTCGGCGGATAGCAATCCCGTAATTATGTGCGTTTTGTTTGCATTGGCAGGCATAGGCTGGGCAACTATTAACGTAAACAGTTTCCCAATGGTCGTTGAGCTTGCCAAGGATAGCGACGTGGGTAAATATACGGGGTGGTACTACACCGCAAGCATGTCCGCGCAGGTGTTAACGCCGATATTATCCGGAGCAATAATGGATCTTGCCGGCAATATGTTACCACTCTTCCCGTATGCTTGCGTTTGCGTTTCGTTGGCATTCATAACAATGTTGTTCGTAAAACACGGTGACAGCAAACCGATTAAAAGCAATTCCGTTTTGAAAAACTTCGATATTGATAATTAAGTAATTTTAAAAGGAAGATTTAATTACAAACAATAAATAGCTGAACGAAAAATTGACGTAAACTTTCGCTTAGTGCCTCCCCGACGAGAAAATCAAAAAGCCTCTTTGTAACAAGAGGCTTTTTATTGTTTAAAATTGCAGTTATGTTCATACGTAGTTTACTCGGTTTTGGATTCCTTAAAGTCTATGCCCAGCTCCATTCCCTCGTACATATAATCGTTCCATTTAAAGTTCTTATAATAATTGACGTGATAACGGTGCATTTCCTCCACAAGTAAACATATTTTGCCCACAGTTTGATGCCTTGGTATAACATCAAAATACTCGCCTTTTAGATAGAAATTAAAGAAAGTAGTGTCAATTTCGGTAATGAGCGTATACAAACTCTTGTAATCAGCGGTAAATTCGTACGGCTCACCGTTGCGCGTACCTTTGTAATGCATACCCTTGTGGTCGATTCTGATTTTACCCTCGCCCACAATAAAGCTGGTTTTGTTGTTGCCCACGAGCTTGTACTCGTCCAAATTACCGATTTGGCACTCGTCCTCAAAATAATAATCAGGGTTTTGGCGAATTTCCTTGATTATATCCATACGCTCGTTTTGCACCCAGTCAAACGGCGTAGGCGGAATAACGGCACCCTCGAACGGATGGAACTGATAATAATCGTCCATGCTCGCACCGTTGCCACAGTTAGAGCAGGTAATTTTGTCTCCCTCACCTTTCATGGTAAATTCCTTTCCGCACTTTGGACATTTATAACAAATATCTTCTAGACGGTGGCAAATTCTGCCGTAGGTCTTCCACTTGATCTTCTTTTCGGCGTTCCATTCGTACTCGTTGCGTCTAAACTTTTCGTTGATGATATCGTCCATCTCTTCGGTGGACATTTTTTCTACGTCGTCTTTGGAGAAAAGTAACGAAACGGTAGCATGAGTTTCGCCCAAGCGCTCGTCAAGACAAACCTTAGTGTTTTGCAAATACTGTCCTTCGAGATAACACAAATACACCGGCACTTTAAAATGCTTAAACAATTTGCTTGTGCCCGGCACGATAGGCTTATTTCCACCGTGTTCGCTTGCAAGTCCCTCTGGAGAGAAGGTTACGCATCCGCCTTTTTTAAAAACGTCACTGATCGCGCGAATATAAAGCTTGTCTATCGCGTAATTCTTTTTTGGAATAACCTTGTTTAATGCAAAAACGAAAGAGAATTTTTTGCGGAAAAATTCGCTATAGCTAGCCATCATATTAGTTCTGCGCGGATAAGTTGCTCCCATTACGTACATATGATCAATTCTTGACAAATGGTTGAATATTACGAAGCACGGACCGTCGCAATCGTTTACGTCATCGATTATATGAAATTTTGGTTTGTACTTGCGCCCAACAATATTAACCATTATAGTCTTGTAGAGCATCGTAATAAGCCTTGCAGGTGGACGGTATTTTCGTTTATGCAACTTTTTTGCAATCGTTAGTTTTTCTGCCATATTTCTTCCTTTGGATAAAGTCAATACGTATATTTTATTATTTTTTTATAAAAAAATCAAATAAATTAACCACAAATAAACTTTTACCCAAAAAAATTTGTATACAATCTTAATTTTTCAATTAAATAAGCAAAAAAATACAGCAGATTAAAAATTTTTTAATTAAAATGTGAAAAAATTGTGATTAACCCGTTATGAATTGTTGAAATTAACAAATTAATGTGGTATAATTACAAAGTTATTTAACAAATATAATTACAAAAGGAGAAATTCGATGGATCAAAACGTTGAAACACAAGAACAGGTTGTGCAGGAAACCCCTGCTAAGCCTAACAAGTTCCACAACACGCGCTTCGGCAAATTGTTTGGACTCAAACCGGACACTAGTCTTAGAACTGAATTTATCGCTGGATTAACGACGTTCTTTGCTATGTGTTACATTATTATCGTTAACCCTAATCAGATCACTGGATTTTACAGTTATTTGGGTGGCGAAGTTTCTGCCATTTGGCAAGCAGTTTACGTAGGTACTATCATCGCAGCTGTACTTGGAACTTTGCTATATGCTTTCTTAGCAAAGAAACCTTTTGCACAAGCGTCAGGTATGGGTCTTAACTCATTCTTCTTTACCTCGTTCATCCTGCCTTGCGCTATCAAAGATCCAAACTCTAACATTATTGGCTTTGATCATCTCGCTACCAACTATGGCGCAGGTCTAGTTATTATTCTTATTTCTGGACTTATCTTCCTTATACTTTCAATTACCGGACTAAGATCTTATATTGCTAAGTCGCTCCCTGATTGCTTGAAAAAGGCGATCCCTGCAGGTATCGGCTTGTTTATAGCACTTCTTGGTTTTAAGGGTGCGTTTATTGTTACCGACAACCCTTATACTTTGGTTCAGCTTGGCGATCTTACCAAATGGGAAATCTTTAATATATACGGCGAATTGGCAGGTGGTGCTGCTCCTATGCTCGCAGCTTTCCTTGGCTTTATCGCAATCGTTATATTTGCAAAATCCAACGTTAAGACATTGAAAAACATGTCTATCGTTTTGGGAATTTTGGTTTCTTCGGTATTGTTCTATCTCTTTACCTGGACTGCACCAGACTTCTCCTTCTCTTCGTTGGGAGATTCGTTTACTAACTTTGGCAAATACGGATTCTCGCTGTTTAAGCCAAAGAGCTGGAGCGCAGCGTTTGACGGCGTAACTATCGGCTCAATCTTTTCGGTTATCATTTTGGTTATCACCTTCTGCCTCGTTGATATGTTCGATACCATCGGAACTTTGTACGGCGCATCTGCTCAGGCAGGAATGCTCGACGAAAACGGCGACCCTATCGATATCGAAAAAAGCATGCTTTGCGACTCCATCGCTACCTGTGCAGGTTCTTTGGTAGGAACGTCTACCGTAACTACTTACGTAGAATCAGCATCCGGCGTTGCTGAAGGCGGAAGAACAGGTTTCACCGCATTCGTTACCGCAATGTTCTTCCTTGCTTGCTTATTCTTGACTCCACTTGCTAGTATTATTCCTGGCGTAGCAACCGCTCCAGCGCTCATCTACGTAGGCGTGCTTATGCTCCGTAACTTTAAGGCAATCGATATGGACGACCTCTCCAGCGCAGTTCCAGCATTCCTTACCCTCATACTTATGCCTCTCACCTACTCCATCTCTAACGGTATTGCAGTAGGCGCAATCGCATACGTGCTCATCCAGCTCTTTACTGGTAAATACAACAAAAAGGATATCGTGGTTACTATTATTGCAATTCTCTTTGGCTTGAGATTTGCCTTCGTAAACACTCTATAAAAATCGCCCTTGGGCTATCAAAAAAGGTCTGTGACTATTCACAGACCTTTTCTTTTTGTCTAAAATTTCTACGTACGTATGCGGTTATTTGTTACGAATCGCCAGTTTTAACGCCTTTACGAGTGGAGCAAAAAGCACAGCTACGGCTATAAGCGAGCAAAGCATTTGCGTGGTCATAATCGGCAGTGACGACAAAAAATATGCCTTTGCCGAAAGTAGATTAAAGCCAAGCATAATAGGCGTTATGATATCGTCAAGCAAGGTAAACACAGCGGTAATAATCGGCGCTAGAACCGTTGCAACGACGTGACTTTTGATGGAATAGCAGTGCGAAAACAGTTTGCCAATCCCTCCTACCACAAGCGCAAAACAGTTATAGTACACGAGATACAAAACTATCACGTTGGGCGAAAAGCCAAAGAAAATACAACGCAAAACAGAAAACACGCTTGCTACCGCAACACCGT
This sequence comes from Clostridia bacterium, assembly GCA_017396125.1. Classification (GTDB taxonomy): domain Bacteria; phylum Bacillota; class Clostridia; order Christensenellales; family Pumilibacteraceae; genus RGIG1965. The sequence goes on along the minus strand of JAFQMX010000011.1, from coordinate 23,250 downwards.
ATTTTAGCCCTAGCACGAAGCAAAATGCAAAGAAAATGGGAGTTACCAATTCTACTCCCGCCACCGCACTAAGCACGAGCTGAACGGCTATCATCACGGCGCAAAAGCTACCGCATATTACAATAAATTTCGTTGACTTCATAATTAAAAGCTCTGATAGTACCAAATATATGTGCAACCGTCCTTGATTACCAAGGACTCTGCTCCATAATTAGCAGACGCGTACTTTTTCCCATTGTATTCTATCGAATAGGCAGGATTGGAGGTAGCGGTATCGTTGGTGTAAATCATCCAACAGCTTGACCAATCGGCAGGATTCTCAATGCCGTTAACCTCAGTTATCATACCGTCCTTAATCTTAAAATCCAACAATTCCTTGGTTTTGAGCATTTCCATATAATCAACGAGCTTGGTGTCTCCGCTTATGGTCATCTGCTCACTCGTAACGTTGATAACTATAAAGGTATCCGACTCCTTGATTACAATAGGATCCTTTGGATCACAACCCACACACAAAATCATTGCTATCACCAATGCGATAATAGCAATACAACTTTTTAGTTTTTTCATAATTTATCTCCTTTTAATAAAAATACTTTGTAAAGCACGGCTTTTTTAACGAACAAATGCACTGTATTTAACAAATGTTCAGCCAATAATTCGGAGCAACAAAAAAGCGTGCTTATCTTGAAGCACGCTAAAATACAACCTATATCTAGGTCAACGTATTTCTCCTTTGCCCAAGAAATTGACGTTTATACTTCGACGGACAGGTAATCGGACTTTGACCGCAATGACTGTTGCGACGGAATTTCACCGTACTTCCCCTGCTCTTAGCATCAAGTGCAAATCGCATCGAATATTTAATTCTACTATATTATAACACCCTGTACTATTTGATGTCAAGTAGTTTCCAGGTCAGCTGTTAGGCAAGCTCGCGAGCAAATCTCCAATATTAGCCTCACATTTGCTATTAGTCGCAAAATACTGAGTAACACGCTTAATCACTTCACCAAACGCTTCACTTGAGCTTGCCTTGCCCTTTGAAACAACATATCCAATCATTTCCTCATACGGCTTGTACTCGTCGGTCAAATTGCCTTGACTGTAAATCGCCGAACCCGAAAGGTACTTGGCGCAAAGCTTAAACACGCTACCAAACTTTTCTTCAGCAAAGGTCTTTATGCCCACAGCGTCGAATTCTCCACCGTTGAACGCGGTAAGAATAACCTTGCCGTCTTTTTGAACGCAAACGGCAATTTCCATGCCCTGCGGTCTTGTCGAAATAATTTTCTCAACAAGCGATTTCGCCTCCTCCTTGGACGAAACTCTAATAGCGCCGTTCTTCCAATCCAATTTTTCTGCTTCTACTCCGAGAATTTCCACCTTTTCGGTAGCCTTTGCTCTCATAATAGGCAGCTCGTAGTCAAAGCAATAAGCCACGTTTTTTGCGGTAGTGCCAAACGCGCTATATCCCGCAAACTCCGCCGCCTGCGCTACGACAGATAATAAATCCTTGTTTCTTGGCTGAGAAAAGTACGCTTGCTTAGGCAAAACGGGATTATTTTCAAGCTGGAAGCAAGTCACAAATTCATCTATAAACTTAAGCTTAGTACCGCAAACAGCCTTTTCGCAAGCATAATACACTGCGTCGGTGCTCTCGTCCACCTGCACGAGCGTAGGACGAATTTTTGCAGACACGCCTGCTCTTTTGGAATAATCCTCCAACCACTCAAAAGCCTTTGCAGGTTTGAGGTCGTACAAATCAAAGAAGATTTCGTTGACCTTGGACGGCACGAGCGAAATAGTCGCGTAAATCTCGTTTTGGAACTGAAGTTTTTTGCTTTCGGAAACAACACCGTTTTTTAGCGCATAACTCACCAACTCGCCAACCAGCGCGTCGCAATTTTCCATATCATAAATTTCGTCCTCGTCCACGCCCTTTGCTTCGAAGCAAGCAATCCCCGCCATGTCCGAAAGTTTATTTTTGATATAAATTTCGTCAGCTTGCTCTGCCATCATGTTGATTGCCGCATATGCCGTAAGCTTTTCAATTACGTTCTCTATCTTCATTTTTAGCTCCTAAAAATTTTTTACGGTTTATTTTAGCATTTTTATAGTGCTACTGTCAATAATTCGCGTATACAGCGACGAAATTTACTGTCGATAAATATTGCCAAATTTTTTCTATAGGATTTTTTTGTTTTATCGATTGCACTATTTTGCCGTCTGCATTCACAAAAAAAGGACGGTTGGTTACCGCCCTTTTTATATTATTCGTTTTCTGGTTTTTCTTCTTTCTTTTCAGGAATTACCGGCATGATGTTAGCTTCTTTAAGCTGAAGGTCGGTAACGGTGTTAGGCGCGTTCATCAAAAGATCGCGCGCGTTACGGTTCATAGGGAAGGTAATAATTTCTCTTATGCTTGGCTCGTTGAGAAGAAGCATTACCATACGGTCAACTCCCGGTGCAATACCTGCATGAGGAGGTGCGCCGAACTTGAACGCATTGTAAAGCGCGGAGAACTTGCTCTCGATAGTGTCGATTCCGTAGCCAGCAATTTCAAACGCCTTGACCATAATTTCCGGAGAGTGGTTACGCACCGCACCGCTACTGAGCTCGTAGCCATTACAAACGATGTCGTACTGATAAGCAAGTATCTCAAGCGGATTTTGAGTTTTAAGTGCTTCCATACCACCCTGTGGCATAGAGAACGGATTGTGGCTGAATTCCACCTTCCCCTCGTCGTTGAGCTCGTACATAGGGAAATCCACTATCCAGCAGAATCTGTAAACGTTCTTTTCCAAAAGGTCGAGCGAGGTTCCGAGAATAGTACGGAGCACGCCTGCCTGCTTTTCGATAATACCCTTTTCTCCCGCAACGAGCGCAACGAAAGCGTTTTTGTCTATGCCGAGATGCTGTTTGATTTCGTCAAGGTTAGTAACGAATTTTGCGATACCGCCGTTTATATTTCCGTCAGCGTCGGTTTTGAACCAATAAACGTTTTCGATTTCGTTGGCAACTGCGGTTGCGATAACGGTCTTGTCGATAAAGCTACGAGGCTTGTCAAAATTCTCCACGGCAACAGCCTTTACGGTCTTGCCGGCAAACATAGGAACTTTGTCGCCCAAAAGCGCAGTTACGTCCTTGATGATAAGCGGGTTTCTGAGATCTGGCTTGTCACTACCGTAAAGCTCCATAGCGTCACGGTACTTGATTCTTCTAAACGGCGCTCCGTCCACCTGAGCGCTAGTGAACTTGGTGAAAATCTTTGGCAAAACGTCCTCGAGCAAAGCAAAAACGTCTTCTTGCGTTGCGAACGCCATTTCGATATCGAGCTGATAAAATTCACCAGGAGATCTGTCCGCTCTTGCATCCTCATCTCTAAAGCACGGCGCAATTTGGAAATATTTATCAAAACCGCTGGTCATCAAAAGCTGTTTGTACTGCTGTGGCGCTTGTGGCAAAGCGTAAAAAGTGCCCGGATAGAGTCTGCTAGGCACGATAAAGTCTCTTGCTCCCTCAGGCGACGAGCTGGTCAAAATAGGAGTAGCTATTTCCAAAAAATCTCTCTCGGTCATAAGACGACGAATTTCAGAAATAATTTTGCTACGCATTACGATTTTATCTTTTACGAGTGGATTACGAAGATCGAGATAACGGTATTTTAGTCTCACGTCCTCTTTTTGTGCAAGCGAATTTGCAACTTCAAACGGAAGCTGTTCACTGCAAAGTCCCAAAATTTCCACTTCACTAGGCACTACTTCAATAAGTCCCGTAGGAAGCGACGGATTAGGACTAGAACGCATAATAACTTCGCCCGTAACACGTACGGTGGACTCTCTCGGAATAGCGCGAAGCGTCTCTTTCATCTTTTCATCGGTGGCAGTACCCTGCGTTATACCGTAAAAATCTCTTACCACAAAGAACACTACTGCTCCAAGGTCACGGATGCCGGCAAGCCAGCCCTCCAAAACAACCTTTTTGCCAACGTCAGATTCTCTCAATTCATTACAATTATGTGTGCGCATAACTTTCTCCATTAGCTCAATTATCGGCAAAAAACCGAAAATTTTATAGTAATCTTATAATCTAGTCGATTATATCACAAGGCGCAAAAAAAGTAAAGAATATTTTTTGCTCAATCGGTTGATTTCTATTTTATAAAATGATATAATATGTGCATTATAATTAGAAGGGAGAAAACCAATGAAATTTTTTAAAGATTTTAAGGCTTTTATTTCCCGTGGCAACGTAATGGATATGGCAGTCGGCGTTATCGTGGGCGGTGCATTCAGCAAAATCGTAACCAGCCTCGTTAACGACATCATTATGCCTCTCATTGCGCTCGCTATGGGCGGAAAAAGCATGAGCGACCTTTCACTCGTTCTCAACGACCAGCCGCGTTATTTGGCGGACGGAACTCTCAATCCCGAAGCATTGCTCTGGCATTACGGCAACTTTATTCAAACAATAATCGACTTTTTGATAATTGCCTTGTCCGTATTTATTATGATAAGAATAGTAATGCACTTGCGCAACGCCAGCGAAAAAGCTAAGGAAATGCTCAAAAAGGAAGAGGAAGAAAAAGCTGCCGCTCAGCCGGAGACCCCACCTGCGCCACCTGCTCCTACCAACGAAGAGAAAATTATCGAGCTTCTTGGCGAAATAAATGCGTCGCTCAAACAAAAAACAGAATAATAATTATACTTTTTCAGGGAGTAGTCGGCTGTTTCAGTAATTGAATCGCTAACACGGAAGCAATCGCTTCCCGGTTTAATTTTAAACGACGAGACTGTAAAACACCTTTTTCGGAGTTTTGCAGTCTTTTCTTTTTTTCGCTATAAAACAGCCTATTCAAACTATAAATTAATTTTTCAAAGGAGGAAAATATGGAATTTTTGACGGAATGTCTGCGTCAAATTGAAATCGGTCACGTAGTAATGTGGATCGTTGGACTTGTTCTGATTATTTGCGCAATCAAGTTCAAAATCGAACCGGCACTGCTACTTCCGATGGGATTCGGATGCATTTTGGTTAACATCCCGCTCTCCAACGTGCTCACGTCAATCGACGGTAGCGGCAACGCTGTAGTGGGAATTATCGACTGGTTGTTTGAATTGTTTATCGAAACCAGTGAGGCTATGCCTATACTTCTCTTTATCGGTATAGGAGCAATGATAGACTTTGGTCCACTGCTCTCCAACCCTAAACTTTTCTTGATAGGTGGTGCTGCGCAATTCGGTATTTTTGCTACCGTAATTATCGCGTCGTTGTTCTTCCCTATCGCAGACGCTGCTGCAATCGGTATTATTGGTGCTGCAGACGGCCCTACTTCGATACTCGTAGCAAATACTCTTAACAGCCAATTCCTTGGCCCTATTATGGTTGTTGCGTACTCGTATATGGCGCTCGTTCCTATCATCCAACCACCTGTAGTAAAAATGATTACTACCAAAAAGGAACGTATGATAAGAATGCCGTATAATCCTAAGTCCGTTACTCGTCTTACTAAAATTCTTTTCCCTATCGTGGTAACTATGGTAGCGGGAATTATCGCTCCAAAATCCCTCGCTCTCGTAGGATTTTTGATGTTTGGTAACCTTATTCGTGAGTGTGGAGTACTTGGAACTTTGTCAGACACCGCACAAAACACTCTTGCTAACCTCATCACCTTGCTCCTCGGTATCACAATCGCCGCTTCGATGAGAGCCGAACAGTTTATTAAGTGGGAAACCTTGCTCATCATGGGACTCGGAATTTTCGCATTCGTGTTCGACACCGTATTCGGCGTATTGTTCTGCAAATTGATGAATATCTTCAGTAAAAATAAAATTAACCCTATGGTGGGTGCAGCAGGTATTTCTGCCTTCCCTATGGCAGCACGTACCGTACAAAAAATGGGACTTAAGGAAGACCCTACCAACCACCTTTTGATGCACGCAATCGGCGCAAACGTTTCTGGACAAATTGCTTCGGCAATTATCGGTGGACTTATCATCGGTCTTGTATTGGCGTAAAGGAGGAATTAAAATGTTATTATCAGCAGTTCTCAATGAAAATCTAAAAGAAGATTTGAGCAAGGCTCTCGAAATAACCTGGAAGGGTGTTCTCGCTATCTTTATCGTTATCGCTATCGTAATCATAGCAGTTAGCATTATGAGCGTTATTACCAAGAAAATCGAAAATGCTAAACAGCTCAAGGAGCAAGCAAAAAACGCTGAAAACAACGGCGGACAAAATTAGCGTTGTCACAAATTTCAGCTAGCGTATAGCAAAATTAATTACAACAACAAATCAAACAAAAATACCACTTTGGCAATCAAAGTGGTATTTTTTTGCTAATTATTCGTATTGTCTACGAAACGGTATTCAAGTAATTTTTACTTTTTCTCAGTTACATTAAGATGAACGTCCAACTTTTTGTCAGGGATAACCAAGCCGTTTTCGTCGAACTTAACCTTTACTCTCTCCAGCATAGCGTAGTAAACAGACCAGTAGTCCTCACTCTTTACCCAGCTCTTGGTTATGATGCCCACAGCGTTTTCAGCGTGTTGCGAAATTCCCACAAATGCATCTGGAGCTTTTAGAATTCTTTCGTCATCTTCGATAATACCTCTCAAGATTTTTTCAGCAAGCAAGAAATCTTGGTCGTAACGAATAAAGAACTCCAAGTCCAAACGACGCACGTCTTTTCTGGAATAGTTAACAATGTTGTTGTTTAGCAACGCACCGTTAGGAATCATAACTACCTTGTTGTCCACAGTGGTGAGATGCGTGTAAAAAATATTAATTTCTTCTACCGTGCCCTCCTCGCCCTGAGCCTTGACGTAGTCACCTAATCTAATTGGACGCAAAACTATGAGCAGCAATCCGCCAGCAAGGTTAGAAAGCGAGCCCTGCAAAGCCAAACCAATTGCCACACCGCAGGACGCTATCGCCGCGCCGATTCCCGCAGTATCAATACCAACAAAGGACAAAAACAGCACAAAGAAAACTATCTTGAGTCCTTTTTGCAGTGTGTGGTAAGTAACCGTATAAATCGTACGCTCCACTCCTCTCTTTTCCATACCCTTTCTTACGCGCTTCGCCACGTGGTTGGAAATTTTGAAGAGAATAAACAGCACGATCAGCCCTATCAAAAGTCTTACTCCGCTCGTCGACAGCCAAGCAACTACTTCATGCAAAATCTCTTTCCATTTCATATTTTTTTCTCCTTGTTCTGTAATAGGCAAGGTTAACTTCCCCCTGCCCATAAAAATCTGTTATTAAACCGAAATTCACCCAAAATCAGTATTTAGTTTTGGTTCTTTTGCTCTTCCTGCTTGATTGCCTCGCTGTGCTTTACGATACCGAGCACGTCGTCAACCTTGAGCGAAAAAGCAATTCCCTTGCCCGCGGTATTGAGTCCTGCATCTTTGCAAACCTCACGCATAATATCTCCACGGATACTTTCCGGAGCAAGAATATAAACAAGCTCTTTTTCAGGCTGAATGGTTATGCCAAAAAACTTTTCAGCTGTTTTTGAACCCAATCCTCTAGCGTTGATTACCGTACCGCCGGTTGCGCCTGCTCTACGAGCCGCATCCATAACGACGTCGGAATAACCTCTACAAATTATTACAATTATAAGTTCGTAATTGTCGTTCATTACTTCTTCTCCTCTTTCTTTTGCCCTGCAATAAAATACAGGCTGGCAAGACCGCTGGTGGCAACTATCGGTATGGTAAAGGCAATGCCCTTGCCACGCTCATTAAACCTATATTCGTTTTCCAAGCAATCGTATACGCTCTTGAGATTTTCTTGCCTTACCGTAAAGGTCATGATTACCTTTTCCGGCATCAATCCCAAAATTGCCATCAAATCGTTAGGCGCAGTTCCGCTTCCGTAAAAAGCGTGCACAACGTTGGCCTCTAACTTTTCGAGCGAGTGAATAATTTTTTCGGCTCGGTCGCGGTCCACGATAACATTAACCAACTTAATCTCTATCTTCTCGGTCAGTTCGTCCGCCATAAATCTTCCTCCTTCTCTTTTTTTGCACAGGAATTTTATCAAGCTCGATTGCCTCGCCTTCGGTGGCAAGCAACGACATAGCGTATGCGTCAGCAATTCTCGCAGCTCTATTGGTCTTTAGTTTAAAAATTAGTCCCAACACCTGCAAAGTAACCAGCGGCGTCATAGCAACTACCGCAACGATACCAAACGCATCAGTCAAAATATTTCCACCTACCTGAGTACAAGCACCCATAGCAAACGGCAAAACGAAGGTCGCCGTCATAGGGCCAGACGCTACACCGCCCGAGTCAAATGCAATACCCGTAAAGATTTTATCCACGAAAAAAGTAAGCGCAAGTGCAATAGCGTATCCCGGCAAAATAATGTACCAAATACTGATCCCCGTAACCACTCTCATCATGGACAGTGCAAGCGCTACCGACATGGATATGGCAAGCACAAGTAGCATTGTGTTGCGGCTAATTACGCCACCAGTAATTTCCTCTACCTGCTTATTAAGAACGTGAACAGCAGGCTCGGCAAGCACGATAAACGCACCTACGATCATGCCGATAGGAATTAACAGCATTTTATTGGTTTTGGCGAGCATTGCTCCGATGTAAGTTCCCGATGGCATAAATCCAATGTTTACTCCGGTTAGGAACAACGACAATCCGACGTAAGTATAAATTATACCCACTGTAATTCTGAGCATCGCAACCTTGGAAAGCTTACGGAAAATTATGAAAAACAAATAGAAGAACGCGCAAATTGGAGCAAGTGCAATTCCTACTTCCTTAAAATAATGTGGAAAAGCATGCAAATACGTCTTTAATACGTCGGTAAGGCTAGCAAAATTATATACGGTTTCTGCTCCTGCCGACGACGACGGGTTGTAAATTAGTCCAAGTATTAGCACCGCGATAATCGGTCCAATACTGCACACGCCTATCATACCGAAGCTGTTGTCTTGCGAGTGCTTTCCGCCGAATACTGACGAAATACCTATACCAAGCGCCATAATAAACGGTACGGTTATCGGTCCAGTGGTAACTCCGCCCGAGTCAAACGCAAGCGGAATAAACCCCGCGTCACTAAACGCAGCCAGAGCAAACAGTGCAACGTAGAAAAATATCAACACGTAACGCAAAGGTACACTCAGCACCGTGCGCAATACTGCAATAAGCATAAATATACCTACGCCTACTGCTATGGTAATAATCAACGTCCAATTACCGATATTAGGAACCTGCGACGCGAGAACGGTAAGGTCGGGCTCCGCGATTGTGACGATTACGCCGATTATAAAACAAACTGCCAAAATCAGCATTACTCTCTTGGTTTTAGTAACCTGTGAACCGATATAACTGCCCATAGGCTCTACGGCTACGTCCGTACCCAGCGAATACAGCGCCATACCCACGATAAGCAGCAACGCACCTATAATAAAAGCCGCAAGGTCATACTTAGGCATAGGACTTACGGCAAAATTTATGATCAATATAATAGCGGTAATAGGAAAAACTGAAAATAACGATTCTTTCACTTTACTCCCAAGATTTTTAGCCAACTCTTCACCGCCCAAAACTTATTCTACAAACAGTTTACTACATTTCAATAAAACCGTCAACTTTTTTTATAATTTTTGTAATATTTTTTGCAACTGTTTTTAAGTGTTGCTCAAAACTTGACTACAAAACGATAAATTTATATAATAAAACCGTAAAAAACACAAAAGAAACAAGGAGGAATTTTTTTATGAGAATAGCATTAATATCTCACGATAAGAAAAAATCAGAAATGGTAAAATTGGCAATAAAATACAAGGAGGTTCTTGCTCCGCACACCCTTTACGCTACCGGCACTACCGGCACGCTTATTATGGGCGAAACGGGACTGAATATTAATCGCAAAAAAAGTGGTCCACTGGGTGGAGATCAGCAGCTTGGCTCTATGATTGCTTGCGGTGAACTTGATCTCGTCATATTTTTGCGCGATCCGCTCACTTCCCAGCCTCACGAGCCGGATATTTCGGCGCTTCTCCGTCTTTGTGACGTAAGAAATATTCCGCTCGCCACTAACCTTGCCGGCGCGGAAATTATGCTTAACGCGCTGAAAGAAGAGCGCATCCCTACTGCAAAATCAGACGATTAATGAACTGATAAACAACTGAATTTTACGCAAATCGCAAAATCAAAAACGACCTGAAATATTTTCAAGTCGTTTTTTGTCATAAAATAGTGGGTACGTTACGTAAATTTTTTGACGTTTACGTTAGCAGCGTGCGTTGGTTGCTCCAAAAAATAAATTTTATTTGTCTGCGCTTTTTTGCTTTCGCAAGGCGGAAAAAAATTCGGTAAGAATTGCACTGCACTGCTCCTGCAAAATTCCGCCCTCGATATTCAGCGTATGATTAAAGCTTATCACACCACTCTTTGCCGTGTTTTCTATACCGAATTTGCTGTCGTACGCGCCAAAATAAATATTGCCTATACGCGCGTTGAGACAAGCACCGTAACACATAACGCAAGGCTCGAGCGTAACAAACAAGTCACAACCCGTCAAATTCCACACTCCCAGCCTTTTGCCCGCCTTTTTTAGCGCAAGAACCTCGGCGTGAGCAGTCGGGTCATGGTCGGTAATCCGGCGGTTGTAGGCGCGCGAAACCACCTTGCCGTCCTTTACCACCACTGCGCCGATAGGAATTTCGCCCTTTTGCTCGGCAAGACGAGCCTGCCTTAGCGCAATCCTCATAAATTTTTCTTTTTGGTCAGTCAAATTCTCTCTCCGTAGCGTTTGCGTTAAAATTTTCAAAAAGTCTTTATCGTTTTTATCGCACGCCTTTTATTGCTTACTTGGCTCAAAATTTTCTAGCCTTAAAGTTTACAGCAGCTGAGCCAAGCCCTCTATGACGCGTGGAATATCCTTGTTTTGCTCCCACTCCTCTTTTAGCCAAGCGTCTTGAATCGGATGGGTGTGAACAGACGAAATTATCTCCACGGTTACCGCTGAAATCCCCTGTAAAACACACCAATCCTTGTATCCGCCTGCGCTTCCGCCGTCACCGTCCACCAGCATGTAACCCGTGTGGTCGGCAATTTTTTGCGCAAGTCTTCGGTCCCGCTCGGCATGACGGTTGTGATACTGCCAGTACACCTCCCGACCCAAAGCATGGTACGAAATCGTAAAAAACGGCTTTACCTTGTTGGTAAAATCTCTCAGCGCCTGAGTTTCGGGCTGGTCAAAAGGCGATTCTCCCACAAAATTCTCGCTACCAGCAACAAAAACATTTTGCTTGCCCGTACCAAATCCCGCGTCAAAGTTAACGTTAAGATCTACTGCGTTTGCATTGGCTTTCCACAGCGAAAAATCGTCGCCACCGTTTATTTTTCGCAAAAACTCGCCGTTTTCTCCTTTCGGTGCGCCGTTTTGTAGCAAAATCGCTCCGTCAACGTTGACCATGGGCACGAAATATATACCCACCGAAAGCGGCTCTTTGTAATATCTGTATGCTTGACGGATGGCAAGTAGCGCGGTGATATTCTCTCGCGCGTGAATTGCACCCGTAATTATCGCCTGATTTTTGCCTTTTGCTCCAATGTGAACGTAAGGGATTGCATTGTCCCAAACGCTTTTTCCTATGTAACCTATCTCCGCACCGTTGTAGCCGAGGTAATCTATATCGTCCATCAATTCGCCATACGTATACATACAAAATTCTCCTTTTGTACATTATACGATGGCGAAAAGGCCTTGGTGCGTGCAAATTTTTGCGGTACGTACCATCAAAACGCGATGCAGGCTAAGTTTATTTTATTTGTGGTACGGCGTGTTGTTGGCTATGCCAAACGCACGATAGATTTGCTCGAGAAGAATAACTCGCATGAGCTGATGCGGATAAGTGAATTTGCCAAAACAAATTTTGTAATCCGCGCGCTTTTTTACTTCGTCGCTAACCCCCTCGCTACCGCCTATAACGAAGGTGATGGCAGGGTGCGAAACGAAAAGCTTATCCAGCTTTTCTGAAAACGCCTCGCTGGTCATAATTTCGCCGCCAAGGTCGCACAAAACCACGAACCCCGACAATTTTTTCATAATCTCCTCGCTTTCCTTTTTGACGCACTCGGATTTTGCCTCGGCAATCTCCACGACGCTAAGCGAACAGTACTTGCGCAGGCGAGTGGAATATTCGTTTATTGCGGGGAGCAAAAAATCCTTGATTTTACCCACGCAAACTATATTTATTTTTTTCATTGTAAGTATCCAAAAAAGAAAGTAAACACGGTAACTAGCCCCGTCATAACCATTGCGCCAATATACCAAATATTGTCTTTTTTGCACGGCTGATAAACGAGTTTACCCAAAACAGGCTTGCCATTTTGGTCGTACGCGCGCTTTTTTCGTGGCGCGATTGCACGGGCAAGAGCATACGTTACGATTGCCGCCAGCCCAAAAAACGCATAAACCAACAAAACTCCTGCGTTGCTGGTCGCCACTCTGTCTATCACCTCAAAAAGCTGCGGTCCGATTGCAAAATCGTATTTGCTCGCAAATGACAAATATACGCTGAGACCGTTGTTGACGAAATGGACGATAACTCCGTACCAAATGCAACCTGTTCTTAACATAACGTACGTTATTAGCATACCGAACAGCGCAGTATAGACCACCTGCTCGATATATTGATGAAACAGTCCAAACGCGATTCCGCCCAAAACTACGACTGCTTTGTCCGAAAAGCTGTTGTCCAAGGTTTTGGTCAGCATACCTCTCATAGCAAACTCCTCGCAAAAAGCAGGGAGCACGGCGGTGGTAAACAAGCTTACTAGCATCACTCCGAAATTAAATTTGTCAGGAAGAATCATGCCCGACGAAGAAGATTTGTAGTCCAGAATTTCTATTATCGAGCTCCAAACGGCCGATACGCCAATCGTCGCAAAGTAGCCGAAGATTCCCATAAGCACGGCAAGAACTACTTTTTTGCCCTCAGGCTTTTTGAATCCAGATAGCGAAAAAATTTCCTTTCCGCTCTTTTTTAGCCCCTTTTTATAGATAAAAAAGACGAGCAAAAACAGCACTCCCGCTTGAAGTGGAACGGTAAATAACAAGTCGGTAAGCAATTCCTGCGCCCACTCGGCAAGCGAAGTTTTGGCTATCGCGCGCGAAATAAAGCTCACCAAAACTCTCATCCAAAGTAGCAACGACGCAACCACGAACATTGTTACTCCGACAACCTTGTACTGTCTTTGTCTTTCTTCCATATTTACCTCTTTAATTCCGTGGCGTCGTTACCTACAACTTGCCACCTCGACTTAATATAAATTAATCGCAAAAAAATATTTTGCTTATATCATTACTAGCAGCGAGAGTAGCCACATTACTGCGCAAAACGCAAGCCCTACCGCCAATCCTACGGCGAAGGTATTTTTGCCGAAAATTCCACCGCACTCGCTGTGTTTTGCGTCGTACCGCTTGCGAAGCAACCCCTGCAAGCCTCGTCCGTCCCTGCCGTCACCTTCGCCGGATGACAAATGTGCCTCGTGCTTTTGTGCATAATACGGGTCGGTTGCAAAAACCGGTTGCATATCGGAATCAAAAAACTCCGGTTCAACCACCTGAATATTCTCCTCATCTTTGCCAAAGCGTTTAATAACAAAATAAATTACTACGTGCAAAGCCACCGCAAGAACCACCAAAATTATAACGCAAACAGCGTTTTTCATACCAAAGTTAATAATCGGTAGGAATATTTTGTTGAGTCCCTCAGGGAAAAACTCTATCAAGCACGCAATCAAATTGCTGGTCATATGCCCAACCATCGCAGGTATTACCGAGCCGGACGCGAGCGCAACCGACGCAAGCGCACAACCCAAAGCAAATTGATATACGGTTTGCGCAGGATTCATGTGCATCAGCGAAAAAGCAATGCCGTTGATTAATATACAGATAGGCGCGCTGAACTTGCGTTTTAATCCCGAAAGCAAGGCTGAACGGAAAATCAGCTCCTCGCCTATCGGTGCGCAAATTACCGTAACAAACACCAACGCCACCTTGCCGGCAACGGTTTGTACCTCAAAAGCGGTCATTACGTACCCGATTTTTATTAGCAAATTATCGAACAGCGTTGCGGGAACTATGAATCCCAACAACGCAATCACCGCCGTCACCGCGCCAAGAATTATTGCCACAGGGTGAGTCTTTTTTATACAGATTTGAGGTCTAGCGTCCAGCTTGGAGATATAAAAATAATACACTCCAACGAGCGCGACCTGGATCAACGCGTTGAGGCCCATATTAATTACCTCACCCACGGTCGGATAGCTCGTTACAATTGAATCGAGAACGTACAAAAGCGCTCCGCTGACCATGCTGGAAACGGCAAATATTCCCACAAGCCCCAACAAATACACCATTACACCGTCCGTCGCCCTAAAATATTTACTTTTGTTGCTGAAATTTATCAATTGTCTTTCCGCCTTTATTATGGTAATATTTTTACTACACTAATTCGTAAATGCCGGTAACTCTGTCTTGTAGCGCAACTTCTACGCTGACGTCCGCCCCCTCGACTATGCCGTTTGCCTCCAAATTACCCACAACGGTATTGTACGCAAGCTGAGGCGTGTTGTTCTCTTGCGACAAATGCGCCAACAAAAATTGCCTTGTACCCGCCAACGCAAGCCTAAGCACAGCTTCTGCGCATACGTCGTTGCAAAGATGTCCTCTGTCAGACAAAATTCTCTTTTTTAGATACGCAGGGTAAGTTTTGTTGCAAGCAAGCATCTTTGGGTCGTGGTTGGACTCCAGCATAATGAGATCACTGCCCATCAGCGCGTCCAAAACATCATCATCCACCTTTCCTAGGTCCGTAGCGATACTTATCTTGCCACTGCTGTGATAAAACGAATAGCCTTGGCAGGGCACGTCGTGACTTACGCCAAACGCCGACACGGTAATATCGCCTATCGTTTTGTCGCAATCGGTAATTTTTGTTTTGTAGCCCGCATACTGCTCGATTTGCTGAGCGACGGCAGGCGAACAATAAACCGATTTGCAATATCTCGCAATTTGCGAAAGGTACTTTATGTGGTCTGTGTGAGTATGTGTAACAAAAAGGTCGGTTTGGGACAAATCCGCTCCAAAAATCTCCATGCATTTCTTGATTTTGGTAAGCGGAATCCCTGCATCCACCAAAACACTGGACTTTTCCGTGCCGACGAAGATACAATTGCCCTTGCTGCCGCTTGATAAACTGCAAATTCTCATACCCATAATACTATTATACAAAAATTGTGCCAATATGTAAAATGATTTTGGGGTAACAATAAGTTATAGCAAGACGGTTGATTTCACTTTGAATTGACCAAAGAAAACAAAAAAATTCTATTTTGTATTTTTGTATACAAACTATAAACTTTGCGACAAATATTGACAATAAAATTATTTAGGAGTATAATAATAATCGAGTGGGGCGATTTTTATGAAAAGGTTATTATTCGTTTATAATCCGTACTCCGGATCAGGAAAAATAGTCAAAAGAATTAATAAAATTGTCAAAATTTTTCATCAAGCAGGCTACGATACCGAGCTTTATCCGACCAAGGCTGCTTCGGACGGCAAAGAAAAGATTATTCGTGACGGCAAAAACTACGACCGAGTAGTAGTTGCCGGCGGTGACGGAACTCTTAACGAGCTTGTCAACGCTATTATGCAAATAGACAAGTCTATCGAAGTCGGTTATCTTCCGGCAGGTACGGTCAACGATTTTGCGCACACTCACCGCATTTCCAAAAATCCACTAAAGGCGGCCAAAGTTGCAGTGTCAGAAAATATCAAAAGAGTGGACGTGGGAGATTTTAACGGCAAGTACTTCTCGTACGTAGCAGCTACGGGCTTTGGCACCAAAGCGTCCTACCTTACGACACAAAAAGTTAAGCGCCGTTGGAAATTTTTGGCTTATGTTGCATTTGCGCTAAAAGATCTTAACAAAAAAGCTTTGCAAAGGACCTGTCGCAAGATGAAAATCATTGCCGACGGTCAAGTTATGGAAGGTGACTTCGTTTTTGCTGCAATTTCTAACTCTTTCTCTATTGCCGGCATGAAAAATCTTACCGACAAAAACTGCGTTTTGGATGACGGCAAGCTCGAA
Source organism: Clostridia bacterium (assembly GCA_017396125.1). Taxonomy (GTDB): domain Bacteria; phylum Bacillota; class Clostridia; order Christensenellales; family Pumilibacteraceae; genus RGIG1965. The sequence continues at coordinate 7,106 of JAFQMX010000011.1, read as the reverse complement.
GGTCTTTTTCTTCCGTTACCCAAAAAGATCAAAACTTGGCGACTTATTCTCAAAGCATTTTTTACACGAAACTATAAAGTCCCTGGCCTAATGTTTATGACTGCCGAAAAGTTTGACATAACGTGCGAAAGTTGCGATTGGACGCTAGACGGCGAAAACGGTGGCTCGCACGAGCATATCGTAGTTAGCGCTAAGCCTAGAGTTCTCAATATTGCGCTACCTCCTCAAAAGAAAAAAAGAAAATAATTTTAACGTCAAAAAGCCCCTGCAGTTGAGCGCAGGGGCTTTTGTTATTGTTTTCTAAAAAATTAATTGATAACTTTATGTTCTTTTACCTTTTCACCCTCTACTCTTACAGGAGCTGCGGCAGATTTTTGCCAACCACCTTTTAGATAGAAAGTGAGTGAAATTACTATCGACACCAACCAACCTATCGGCCACGACATCCATATTCCCGTTTGCTCGAGCGAAAACAGTGACGAAGAAAGGAAAAATGCAAACACCACTCGAAGCACCAAATCCGTAAAGGTAGAGGACATAAATGCTATCATTTTAGCAGCGCCACGATTGATTCCGTCCGCCACCAGCTTGCATCCTATTAATAGATAAAACGGCGAAACGATTTTGAGAAACGTACTGCCTATTTTTACTACAGTATCTATGTTGCTACTCGTCGCCGAATCGGCAAACATCCCCACCAGCTTGTCGCCAAAAAAGAAGAATGCTATTGCAAACGGCAAACTTGCTGCCCAAAGTATAACGTTTCCTGCCAAAAAGCCTTTTTTTACTCTGTCCACTCTGCCTGCAGCCAAATTTTGTGCCGAATAACTACTCATAGCGTTGCTGATGGAAAGGAAGCACTGTATGGCAAAGGTATTTACTTTTATTGCTGCAGTATACGCCGCTGCTACGTCCGGACCGAAATAGTTAACTCGGCGCTGAACGAACAAGTTACCTACCGAAACGAAACTATGTTGGATTATGCTGGGCACGGCGATATGACAAATCTCTTTTAGCATAGCAGGAGAGAATTTCTTGGGTACGGTATCACATTTTAGTGACCTTAGGCGCATTATCATTACGACAACCGACAGCACTGCCGCTAGAATCTGCGAGATAAACGTTGCCCACGCTGCGCCCGCTACGCCCATTTCAAATTTGCAAACGAACAACAAATCAAGACAAACGTTTACGACCGACGAAAAAATTAAAAATTTCAGCGTCGTACTTGCGTCACCAAGACCGTTGAAAGCACCTGTACAAACGTTGTAAAGATATACGCCGATTAGACCGTAAAAATAAATTTGTAGGTAGCTTATTGAATCTTCGATATAAACTTCAGGCGTGTCCAAAAGCCTCATCATAACTCGGCTCGCACTTGCCCCTGCTATCGACAAAACTACCGCAAGCACGGACACGGCAATAAACGCCGTCCACACAGCCGTTTTTAGCTTATCGTATTTTTTTGCACCAAAAAATCGCGATACGACGACGGTAATTCCTATCGAAGTACCGGTAGCAATCGCCATAAAGATCATAGTAATAGAATACGACGCGCCCACTGCAGCAAGCGCGTCGGTACTAACGAATCTTCCGACGATAATACTGTCCACGATATTATAAAGCTGCTGAAAAATAATACTCAGCATCATAGGCAGAGATATCTTCAACAGCTTTTTATACGCCGAACCGGTAGTAAGGTCAGTTATCATTTGTTTCCCCTTGTCAAAAAAGGTTTGGAATAAAAACCTTATAACCAAAAAGGCAGTTAGCCTTGTAGGTCAATTATTTGCAAAGCGTAGTAATGGCGGAAATCACTCCGTCGATATTTGCTTTATTCTCCTCGATTCTGCCCTCGTCCATGAGCTTAGCAACCTCTGGATCAAGCGGAAGCTGTGCTAGCACTGGCAAAGAATAATTAGCCGCAACCTCTGCGATATTGCTCTTGCCAAAAACCTCAAGCTTTTTGCCACAGTCAGGACAAACTGCATACGAATAATTTTCTACAAGTCCGAGAATAGGTATATTCATCATATTAGCCATATTTACAGCCTTGGACACTATCATCGAAACGAGCTGTTGCGGCGAAGTTACCACGATAATTCCGTCAACCGGAAAAGACTGGAATACGGTAAGTGGAACGTCACCAGTTCCTGGAGGCATATCAACGAACATAAAGTCCACGTCGCCCCACGCTACGTCCGTCCAGAACTGCTTAACCGTTCCTGCAATAACGGGACCGCGCCAAACGACAGGATCGGTTTCGTTTTCGGTGAGTAGGTTGAGTGACATAATTCTTACTCCGCCCTTTGACAGAACCGGAAGAAGAAAATTCTCTCCACCCATAGCCTTTTCTTTGATACCAAAAGCCTTAGGAATAGACGGACCGGTAATGTCCGCATCCAAAATCGCCGAGATATATCCCAACTTGTTAAGTTTATCAGCCAAAAGACAAGTAACGGTAGATTTACCTACGCCACCCTTTCCGCTGACAACGCCGATAACCTTTTTTACCGAGCTAAGCTCGTGAGGCTTGGCCATAAAATCTGCTTTGTCGCACTTCGACGAGCAGGTACTGCAATCATGAGTGCACTCGCTCATAGTTTTCCTCCTATCTAAATTTATTTACTTATTAATTTTAATACCCAAATCAAATGATGTTTATACTACACCCCAATGAAGCGTATGATAGAGATAATAATTTGGATTACCTTGCATCATTGCTCCATAATCTACCTCTCTAACAGCCCAAGGCACAACCTGTAGACAGTAATTTTGCCATGAGCGATACGTTGGCACGATTATTTATCGCGGCTATAAATTCAGCCGTGGTCATATTTCCCGCACTCACTCCATTATAATTGAGAACTTCGTTAAGTATTCCGGGAGAGTTATTACGCTCAACCATGTTTGTCCCTGTTCCTGTTGATGGCACGTCATAAACTTCAGGAATAATATCATCATCAAGATACGAATCGTAATAAGACAAAATCTGACCCAACGCTACGTAACCGCACTCATTTCTTACATTTTCGCCCATATTTACAGTAAGCCCACGAAAATATGCTTCCATATACGAATCATAAGTATCAGGTATACTGCTACTGACAGTCATAGGACTATGATCTCCATCCAAAGCACCTGCGGACGCCGAGCCATCCATACTGTTTTCGTATATATTTACATCTACTGATTTTGCATCCCGCGCCAAGCTTACTCCATTTGTATTACATCCGAAACTGATCAGCATCAAAATAGCTAATATTATATTTTTCATTTATTTACACCACCTTATATTTTCTCTAATAAACTTTTCAAACCAAGTCTTTGATACATAAGCGCGCTCATTGTAAAAAACAGTGCCTATGCATCTAACTTTTTTGTGTCCATCTTCACGGTAATATTCATAAACATTTGCATAGTTTCTATCCCGTTCTTTATCTTCCCCAAATTTTAAATAGCATTCACCTAATTTATTTTTATCTTGCTCACACTCTCCCCAATACATTTGAATTAGCAAACTATGTCTTCGTGCCCCTGAATAGCCTATCTCATTTAAATAATCTATAGAATTATCTCCTATTACGTCACTAACATAGTAAAAATATTGATATACTCCGGGAGAAACAAGCGTACCATCCTCCAAGATCTCCTTCGCATAAATCCTATAAGCCTCAGATGCATACAAAGAACCTGTATCCTGAGGGAAATTAAAGTACAAGAGATTATTAGAATATTGTTGAGAAAAATCATTAAGTAAATAATTTTCAAAATCTTTAAAAAATATATTTTCAGAACCATGATGCCCCAAAAATTCCTGTACTGTATATTTTGTACTATCTCGAGATCCATACATTGGAGCTTCTTCGGTAAATTCTATAGGATCACCAGTCAAGTTGTCTATCTTTTTTTGCATCAGCTCCATTTCGTCCAGCTGCGTTTGGAGCTTTTGCTCAAGATCAGAAATAGATTGTCCACTAGACTGCTTTAGAGATTCTAGTTCGCTGGTTAGCGTTGTAATTTCACCGGTCAACGCCCCTATCTGCTCGGTCAATTTACTTATTTGCTCAGTAAGCGCGTCGTATCTTTCCTTTTCCGCATCATTACATGCCGAAAATGAAAATACCATGCTTATTGCCAACATCGTCGCTATTATCCTTTTCAATTAAAGCTCCTTTATTACTAGAAATCACACTATAATATGTCTAAAAACAAAAATTTATTTGATATTGATTTCGCTTGCGCTCTTTTCGATTACAACGGAGTAGAATTGCTTCATGCCCTTAACGAGATACTCTACGTCCTTTACCGACGCACTTTCACAAGCCGAGTGCATTGCCCACTGCGCAAGTCCGATATCCACCGAATTTACGCTTACGTGTGAAAGGGAAATTGCACCCAAGGTCGAGCCACCACGAAGATCACTACGATTGTAAAAATCTTGATAAGGCACTTCTGCCTGAGTAAATATGGTCTTAATTATCGCACTAGTAACTGCATCGGAAGTATACGCCGAGCTGTGATGCTTGATTACGATTCCCGCGCCAAGCTTGCATTTGTTGGTTGGGTCACAAAGCTCAGGGTGGTTAGGATGAACACCGTGCGCATTGTCGAGAGATACGAGCATAGAATTTGCAATTGCGCCCATCACCTCACCTCTCGTTTTGCCCAAGCCCTCTCCGATACGGATAATGGTGTCGTGCAAAAATTCCGAATTTGCGCCGGTATAGGTCGAGCTACCTATTTCCTCGCTGTCCAGCATGGCAAGCACGGAAATAGACTTGTTCTCTGCCTGCAAAAATCCTTGCATTGCGCCAAAGCACCCTTCAAGATCGTCAAGACGCGGACAGGATACGTATTGGTTTTCGTCGCCCCAAACGTAGCCCTTGTCCTTGCAGAAAAGCATCAAATCGTAATCAACGAGCTTTTCGTCGCCAAGATCAAGCAAACTTTCGAGGTTGTCGGTTGCGCCGATAATTGGACACATGTCCACTTGTGGATTGAGTTTTGCTCCGTCGTTTACTGTACGATTGAGATGTACTGCAAGGTTTGGAATAAGCACGGTTTTGTCCGAGATAACGTTGCGGATGGTAAGCTTACCGTCTTTTTCGGTAACGATTCTGCCCGCAATACCAAGCGGTCTATCTAACCAAGTATTGAAGATTGCTCCGCCGTACGCTTCTACGTTGAGCTTATTCTCGCCCGCCTTCATAACCGGAGCGGTTTTGATGCGGAAGGTAGGCGAATCTGTGTGTGACGCCACTATATTATAAGCAAAATTTTCACCAGTCTTAAACGCAATAAGCGCGCTACCGTGACGAACCACGTAGTACGAACGGTTGTTATGGAGCTTCCACACCTTGTTTTCGTCCAAACGCTCAAACCCTGCCTCGTCCAAAATAGCGGAGGCAGTTTCTACCGCATGAAACGCGGTAGGAGATTTTTCGATAAAGTCAAAAAGCTTATTTACCATTTTACTCTCCTAAAATTCGAAGTCCACCGAATGAGCCTCGGAAATTACCGAATGCACGTACTCTTTTACCGGCATATGCAAAGGATGAACCGCGTAAGCGTCGAGGTCAGCCTTGCTCTTGAAAACGCACTCGAGCGCAACGTCGTACGCTCTAGCTGAACCAACGATATCAAAGCCTGCGTTGAGCTCTACCAAAAGGTCAATTTTGCCTTTCATCGTATAAAATTTTTCCACGAGCGCCTTGCGGTTGTCGGGAGTGTTTTCCTTAAGCTTATACATAACGAGATGTTTTATCATTATTATATTCTCCTTGAATTAATTTACATTTTTTAATTAGAGATAGGCTGGCAAAAAAAATTGATTTTCTTGCCGAGCAGCAGATTATTCTTCGGACTGCACAACCTCGATAGACTTTTCGCTATCAGAAGAACTGAGCAACCACGCAAAAAACTTTTCAAAAGGAATTTGCATATATTTTACGAGCGTTCCTACGAGCACTGCAATAATTATAGTACCTTCTCTTACGCCTACAAGTTTGCCAAATCCGATAAACGAAATGATAATTGCAAGCGTTACCGAAGTGCAATCCACGAAAATTTTGGTATGGTGGAATTTGAATTTATTTTGCACCTTGGCAAGCGCTACGGCAAGACCTTCCATAGGCATAGGCACGAGCGAGGCTCTTACATACAGCATAATTCCAAACGCTATGAGAATCAAGCTGATAAGAATCATCAAAAGCTGTCCTGCATAACCCGGAAAACAAAATCCATCAAGCACTTTTTTGGTAAAATCGGTCATGTATCCAAAGAGTATCGCAAACACGAGCTGAAAAATGTTATACCACTTAAAGTTTTTGCGGAGCAAAATAAACTGCAAAAGTATGCACACGGAGTATATTCCGATTATGCAATACTGAAGCGGAAACTTTGTTGCCATGTGCAACAAAATTGACGACGAAGTTGCCGGCGAAACTCCAAGCTCGGAGCTTACTGCAAACGCAACTCCCCACGCTACGAAGAAAATTCCGATAACGTAGGTAAGTATTCTGACTAATAACTTAATTTTCTTTTCCTTTGTCATAATTCCCTCATTTAATGCAAACGGCTGAGCGCCGTCATTTCAACTGAATTTTTAATATAATTGCGTCGTCTTTGCGACATTTATTGCTGAATTATTTTGCTTTACTTTCCAAAATTATTGTCACAGGGCCAAGATTGACCTGCTCTATCGTCATGTCCGCACCAAAAACTCCGGGCCTAGTCACAACGTGCTTATTTAATTCGGCCAATACGTACTCGTAAATTTCGTTTGCTTTATCCGGTGCTTCCGCCATAGTAAAGCTTGGCCGATTGCCTCCCGATGCGTCGCCGTAAAGCGTAAACTGCGAAACTGCCAAAATTTGTCCGCACACATCCTTTACCGAAAGGTTCATCTTGCCGTTCTCGTCCTCAAATATGCGCATATTGGCAATCTTCTTGACGATATAATCTGCGTCAGCAATTTCGTCGCCTTTCTTTACGCCAAGATACACCACGAGACCGCCGTCTATTGCGGAAATCTCCTTGCCGTCCACCCAAAGCCTCGTTTTGCCTACACGCTGAATAACCGCTCTCATAGCTGTCTCCTGATT
>JAFQMX010000066.1 GCA_017396125.1 Clostridia bacterium | reverse complement strand
ATACTCGTATAAAACGGACGAGGAAAAAGCTTTGGGACACGAATATACGACTTGGATACAATCGCATTCGGATTGTGAACATGACGGACAGCGGATACATTATTGTAACCGATGCGGCGGTTCTTACATCACGATAATTCCTTGTCGGGGACATTCGTATTCTACAACTGACACTCAAATCGAGAACGGGACGAAACGTAATTTTCATTGCGAAACCTGTGGGGATGAATACGTGGAATACATTGGAGATCAATATACAATGGTTTCTAACTACGTGGAATATCTATTCGACGAGTACGCGCCTTATATGGTAACAATCTTTCTGGTAACAGCAGGGGTTTGGAGCTTAGCAATGGGAATTGCGGTTATCATCGCTTATCGAAATGAGGACAAATTAAAAGCCCGTAAGATGGTAGTTAATTACCTGATAGGGCTCGTAGTAATCTTTGCTATTTTGGTAGCGGCGCCGTATTTAGTACGAGGCGTTGCGTATCTGGTAGCACATTAAACTTAAATAGGAATGCATCTGCTTAACTCAAGCGGGTGCATTTTTATTAAAAAACATTTTTAGGAGGAGTCATATATGACCAACAAACAAGATTTACCCGATACGGGTGAAGAACTCCAAGTCAGTCCTATAGAAACCGATTTGGAGAGTAGGCAAGACGTCGCTGATGAAAACGTCGGCGTTGAACAAGAGCAGGCGGAGCAAAACACGCCAACAGTGGAAACGGGTGCGGAGGAAACGGTACAACCGGAGGAAACGGAAGCCAAGCCCAAAAGGAAACGCAAAAAGAAATCGAATGACGAAGGTGTAACAAGCCCTGAAAAGCAGCCTGAAGAAAAGCCTCAAAAACAGCAAAAGCAACAGAAGGTAAAAGAACAAAACATTATTACCATCGAAGACGAACGTACGGTTCAAACGGAAAGGGATATGGCTTTTGCGGACTTAAGGGAATTGCAAGAGGCGGCAAGGACGGGTAGAATTATGACGGGTATCATTCAAGGCTTTGAAAGAACGGATAAGGATTTTTCCGGTTCGAGAGTCGTAGTGTATCACGGCTCGTGTAAAATTCTGATATCGTCTATGAAGCTAGTAGAAGAACCCGAGGACTTTCACGGCAAAGAAAAAGCAGAGGTGTATGCTGCAATGGCGCAAAAACGAATAGGCGCTGAGATAGAGTTCGTGGTAAAAACGGTAGATGAAAAAGAGTTTACCGCCGTAGCGAATCGAGTGGAAGCTATGTCTATTAGGAAAGATAATTTCTATCTTAAAAAATCTGGAATTATCAAAGAAGGTGCTTGCGCAGAAGCGAGAATTGTTGCAGTAACACCTTTTGGAGTGTGGGCGGAAATTTTTGGTGTAGAAAGCTTTATCAATAATAGAGAGTTAGGCTATCAAAGAATCCATCAACCCTCCGAATTTTTTCAAACAGGTCAAAGGGTTATCGTAAAAATCTTATCGGTGAAAAAGGATAACGGTAAGATTAGAGTGGATGCATCTATCAAGCAAGCGCAAGAGAATCCGTTCGAGAAAGAAATTTGGAAGTTCGCGCAAGGAAGTATGTACTTAGGCAAAGTAACGATGGTCACTGAGCGCGGAGTATTTGTAGCTTTGGACGGTGGAGTAGAATGCTATTGCAAGATGCCCGCAAGAGGAAGACCGCCCCGAGGCGCAAGGGCAACGGTCAAGATTGTTAATATTGATCCTGTCAAGAGCAGGGTGATAGGATTTATTACGCATATTTCTGCAAAACTTTAATTAAAAATTATTTTTAGGAGTAAAAACATGACGAAACTTAAAAACAAAATTTGGATTGCTTTGCTTGGGTTTGTTATGGCGGTTGCGGTGGTTTGTGGAGTTGGATTGAACACCAAGACAACGCATGCAGCAACGTCTACTTCGGCAAAGTATAAAACTTACGGCACGTACTCTACGGGCGGCGGTTATTCCAGCGGTTGTCCGAGTTATTTCGGTATTTATATGCATTCGTCTTCGCAAAATGGGTCTACCGGTACGATTTATGACGGT
>JAFQMX010000065.1 GCA_017396125.1 Clostridia bacterium | reverse complement strand
TCTCATCTTCATAACTCTCACCGCATTCGCAGGTATAAGTTATTTTTCCGTTTTCGGTACAAGTCGCGTCAACGGTTGCCGTAGTATAATCATGCTCATGTGGCTCAGTGCACGCCACCATGCAAGTAACGCAAAAGCACACGACGGCAATAATACAAACCAATAACTTTTTTCGCATAATATTCCTCCTGCAGTATACATTATACATTTATAATTATACCATATATTATTTATTTGTCAAGAGGTTTTTAAAAATTTAACTTTTTTTACACTTTATTGCACGGGGGGGGTAAAACCCCTCTTGTTTTTTACAATTTTTCAAAAAAACCAAAAAAACGGACCCAAAACCTTGAGCCCGTTCTTTTTATGCAAAAGCACAATATCAATCTAGGAGTAAAGTTAACGCTTAATAATTCTCTTTTCTTACCTCAAAGTAAGCCTGTGGATGCGCACAAACAGGGCAAATCTGCGGTGCTTTTTTGCCCATAACGAGATGACCGCAGTTACGGCACTCCCACATAGTCTCGCCTGCTTTTTCAAACACAGCCTTCATATCAACGTTGTTGAGCCACGCCCGATATCTGTCCTCGAGGGATTTGTCAATCATAGCAACCATACGGAACTTAGCCGCAAGCTCCTTAAAGCCCTCTTCCTCCGCCTCTTTAGCAAAGGTCGCGTACATATCGGTCCACTCGTAGTTTTCGCCCTCTGCCGCGTGCAAAAGGTTGGTAGCGGTGTCGCCGAGCTCGCCCAACGCCTTGAACCAAAGCTTAGCGTGTTCCTTTTCGTTGTCAGCAGTTTTTTGGAATATTTCCGCAATCTGCTCGTAGCCCTCTTTTTTTGCAACGGACGCAAAGTAAGTGTACTTATTTCTCGCCTGCGACTCGCCCGCAAACGCCGTCCAAAGATTCTTTTCGGTCTTGCTGCCCTTAAGTTCCATAATTATCTCTCCTCTAAACTAAATTATTGCTATATTTTTATAAATCATATACAAATAGTAATGATTACTATTTGTAGTATATACTAAATCTTTTTTGTTGTCAAGCACTTTTGCAAAATTTTCTAAAACTTTTTCGCGGAAATTTTCGCCCCTCAAAAATTTTTGTCAAAAAACGACAAAAATCTCGCTAGCGCAAAAAAAGTCTCCTGTGACGGTTGCCACGGGAGACCTAATGTTAATTAAGTTGTTTGCAAAACCTAAGTTGACGTATATGCGTTGACGGCATTATTCACGTCCGTCAGCCACTGATCGTTAGGAGCGTTGTAAGTCACGGTAATGGTAATTCCGCTAGGGTCGCCGGAAATAGTTCCCGAAAAAGAGTCGCTAGTCGAGGTATATCTCCAAGCCCAGTGGCCGATAGGAGTAACGGTAACAGTCGCGCCGACAGGAATACCAACGATAGTTATCTTGCCCTTGCCCACAACGACAGCCTCGATAACGTAGTTATTGCCGCCATAAGAATATTGCACCTTGTAGACGAAGGCTTGATTATCATTTTCGAGCGTCATAGAATCGTCATTATCTATAACGAGCTTGGTCGGAACGAACTTAGCGTAGAAATAATACGTTTTGTTGGCGTCCGCGGTAGTTGGCTGCGGAATGAGTCTATAGCCGGCGTTAGGCTGCCACCAAGAAATATCAACTTCAAATTCTTGTGTGCACGCCTCATCGGTATACCAGCCCGCAAAGATATATCCCGTCCAAGCAATAGGCACAGAGCCCACCGCGGTCGCCGTAACGTTTATACGTTCCTGAACTTTGTCGACATTACCGCCGACACCGCCCACAACCTGATAGTTATAAATTACCTGCTGAACGACGTAATTAAAGACGATAATTTGTCCGTCGTAAGTAATGCTTACGTTCTGCGTGCTAGCACCCGAAACGGCGTAACCGTCAATCGTTTTAGCTTCTGCAGTAACCACCGTTTCGTAAGGCACTGCTTCACACTCTATCGTCTCTTCGATAGGGGCGTAAACGTACTTAACCTTGTACGACATCATTTGACGTTTGTAGTACAGCTCGATGATTTTTGGTTCCAAACTACCTTTACTAAACGTCTTAGTTTGTTCTGAAGTATCATCAAACTCAAAGCCCACTCGTTCGATTGGCGTAGCGGTAATAACTGCTGTATCACCATCACCGTACGAGCCAAAAAAGTCATAGTACGTATCCGAATAAGAGCCATCGAGATTTTGGAATTTGTGAATTACCTGATAAACGAATACTACGCCACGGTCCTCCCAATTAAACTCCACCACATTTTCGGCAGAATCCATGGTCAGTATAAGCTCTTTTTGGTAAAAGTCAGGCGAAAGATCAACGATTTCCTCCCAAAGCTCAGCGCCCTTATCTGTTTTTACTTTGCTCTCAAGGTCCGTATCAAACTTGACGGTAACCGTACCACTAACACCCGAACCGCTAGTCTGAACCGGATAATTCCAACTGAGCTCGTAGGTGTTACTGCCCACCAAGGCAACAAATTCCGCGTCATCCGAATGGAAGGTATGCTTGATGGTATACCTTAGCTCTGTAGGTATCGCATACTCGAAAGTAATTACGTTTTCGCTAGAGTTAGTGCTCATTTCCTTGGTTTGCGAGCGCACCGTCGGCAAATACAGCTTGTCGGTTCTGTACTCGTCATAAAGCTCGCTGCTCGGCTTGGCGATAAACGATTTGCTTACGCCTGCCAGCGAAACACCCTTGGTTTGCTCCGCAATCTCAGTTTCCGTACCGTCTATTTTTGCAACGTAGCGCACCACGTACTCTACAGGAATATGCGAGGTCCACTTGGCGTAGATAACGTAGTCGTGCTTAATCGCCATGGTGTTGAAGTCAAAACGCTCTTCGCTTCCGCCGTCCTCATAGTACCAACCCGCAAAAATAAGGTCCTTGTACGTAGGGTTGCTCTGCTGTACCGCAGCATAGTCAGGCTCGGCAATCATCGAGCCAAAGTCAACTGCGTCGTTGTATAAGAGAGGTGTCTTATCCGCGTCCTTTTCTTCCTCGCTCATATACACCGTTACGCTCCAAACAGTTGGCGTCCATTTGGCGTAAGCCATAACGTTTTTGTCCGGCATAGTGATACCGAAATCAAAGGCAACCGTGCAGGCCTTGTCCTGATACCAACCACTAAAAGTGTAATTTCCCGCCTCGAAAGAGCTAGGATAAGTAGGGTCTACTTGGTAACTGCTCAAGCTCGTGCCGTACGGTACGGTATGCGTAGTCGAACGACCTGCGTTATCGTCCATAATAAACGAATTGTTGTTACGGGTATAGAAATAATTTACTACGTATGCTCTTTTGTATTGATTTTTATAAGTCGCATTGTTTTTTATTTCATTGTAGTCGGCTTGGGTTATGTAATCGGTATTACGCGATTGATTATTGTTTGTTCCATAGTTTAAACTAAATATATCTCTACTATCACTAGAACTTTGAGGAATTTCAACGTATCCATTTTTTGTATAACCCGTCAATGAAGGTTGCGTTTGCTCACCAACAGACGAGTTGTCGCAAGTGTCATACTTGTCTGCCAAATAATACCTTGCTCCATTGTGTGTAACAAACTGCGTACCAGATGGATAACTGCTCTCTTGCCCCATAACAGGCAACCAAATTTTGTAACGATATAATTCAGGGTGGTTCCAAGTCTCGTTAATTGCATTTTCCCAAAATGAAAGGAAGGATATAGTTTTATCATTATAGGTAGCATTATTCCAACCACCCTCATTTGGACGCCACATCAAACTACTGTCCAACACCTCGTATTTACCTTTTATAGTTTGGTTAGTGTTATCGTGCTGATATTTTACGTTCCACTCACCCGTCCAAGCACTCATCAATACTTCTGTACCTGACCAACTATTATTTGGTGTACTTTCATTACCTGTCACGGAATTAAAAACGTCGATAGGCCATTTGGCTGCAATATCCGCACCGTATTTTGCCTTAAAAGAAAGATAATGATACGTATTACTGCCCGAAGTTAACGTTCCAAACGTATAACCTTTATCATTTTTGAGTGTCGGCTGAGCAGAAACCTGTCCCCATTTTCCTAAATTATCAAGCAAGTTTTTCTCATCATGCCTATTGTTTTCATTAGCTATAGTGTTATTTGCTTTACCACCAAAATAATCGGTCATACCAGCAACATACCATTTATTGTCATTATATAGTGCATAGTAAAAACGGAGTGTGTACTCGTTTCGGCTATAATAAATATTTACGGTAGTAGTGCCGTCACCTGCTATCTGTTTTGCAGTAGTGTCCGTCAAACCAGCATTGTAAGAAATGAAATAGTAATCCTGTTCTACTGCCGTCAAAGAACTTCCAGTTAAGTTGTTTTTTATGTTATCACTACCTGCAATAGTGTTATTGCCAACGCTACCCGTTTCTTCCACCATATGCCAAATGCTGTAATTTTCTTTTTTGCTAGCGTCCGTGCTATCGGTATTTTCTAGCCAATAAATTATCGTGTATTTTACCGTTTGTTTCGTCCACTGCGCTGTGTAAACGAGGTTGTGTCCCACCGTAACCTGCGAGTTTGCCGCAGTCACGTTGTAGCCCTGATAGGTGCTAGTGAGATTCGCATCGGTCAAAAGCTCCTCGCCGTCGGTAGTGTCTTTTACCGAAGTCAGTTTCCAGCTGTCAAAAGTATAACCAGGGCGAGTCGGAGTGCCAAGCATTACGCTGGTGCCGTAGCGCACGTAGTTTGGCATAACGCCGTATCCGCCACCAAGCTCGTATTTTACCAAATAATAAATTCGGTCGTAATAAATTTCCACCACCGTATTGCCGTCGTTGGTAATAATAGTGTCTTTGTCGTAGTACAGCGCGCTGAATCCCACCTCGCTAAGTGCAAGACTTTCTTCATCTTGCTCAAGATTTTCGTTTACCGCCGTGTCAGACAAACCTTGTCTAAATTCTGTCTTCCACTCCGTATACTCGTCGTCTTGTAGATTTTGCTTGAAATGCTTTACGCGGAAGGTCACGTTTTGCGGTACGTAATACACGATTACGTCAATCGGATCGGACTGATTATTGAACTTAACCTCGTCCGCAGGAATAAGCGTGTGCCCAGCGTAGGTAATTTTACCCTCATCATTGCCCGACTCATAATCAACGTACGGCTTGTAGCCCAAAACAGGCGGACTTACTATCGATTCGCTAAACGACATTCCCGAGCCAAGCGTTATGGTAAAAGTGTTGGCTGCGGTAGAATCGTTGAGCGCTGTGTCCACCGCATTATCGTGCAAGAATTTGTACTGTATGGTTATATGAAATGCACCCGACAAGTCGTCTCCTGCTCGATTTTGCATATCTGAAATGGATCTAGCCGTTACGCTTTTTGCAGACGAAACGTAACCGTTTACCGACACAGCGTTGGACGTGAGCGTAACTGCCATCTCTGGAGTCACAAACCTTTTGTCCCCGTCAGTCACCATACAACGCACGTACGCTTTGCCGTCTGCGTCCAGCGCGTTTTGGATGAGCGCGTCCGAAATTATCGCATACGGGTATACGTAATCCTTGACGTCCGCCCAGCCGTTGCCCACGACTTTCATCTGCCACTGGTATTGCGCCACATCGCTGACTGCCGCACCAAACTCCGTAAATACGTATTGTTTTTCGCCAGGCGCCAGCATTATTTCATTGGCAGTATTGCCGTTTTGCACCACGGTCACCTGTCCTTCAATAACCCCCTCCTCGCTTGGCATATCGATTATATTAACGTCACTCGCTTTTATCCAGGGGAGCTTGTCAAAGTTCTCGTCCGACGAGCCGTCCGACAAGGCAACTTGATAATATTTTTCGCCGTTAACGGTCTGTTCGGCGATGATTACTACTTTTTCGGGTAGCGATGCAACTCCAAAGCTGCCGCTTGCTCCGCTTTCGGTAACGTTTTCGTAAAAAATTGTAGTCGCCGTTTTAAAATTAGCCGTCGCACCCACGAGCATTTGCGGTGCGTCACCGATTACTGTACAAAGAATTGCCTTTAGCCACGGCGTTTTTTGTAACTGCTCGTTGGTAGAGCCGTCTACGGTAGCAAGTTTGTAGTAGTATTGATCATAATTTCTATTGTAAACTACGTCCACTACGATAAAGCAACTAGGTACTGCATTAGGGTTGTCATAGTATCTAAAGCTTCCGCCGTTTGCAGTAGTTTCGGTAACAGTTCCATAAAAATATGCGCTTCCCAAGGAGGATTCGTTCATCTGCACCACTTTTCCAATTGCAGACTCAATCTCGGGTGCAGTCGTGTCTTCTCCTTGCGCAAAAACTAAAATATTTGCCGGAATAAGCAGCATTATCATAAACACCGCCCAAAATAGCGGTATTATTTTCTTTTTCATCTCGTGCACCTCCTTAATTGGCGCAAATTGCAACCAATAAACTCAATCTAATATCGTGCTAACCTCGGCGGTTTCGTGCTTGCAAAATAATTTTGTTAATAATTTCACTATACGTCCGCGATTTTTTATGCCGCGGTGATTTTTCCATCCGCTATCGTTACGCCCCAAGCACCTGCTACTGCACTGCTCGGATTTGCCTGAATCGCTTCGGCAAGCACTACTACCACCTGCCCCTCTTCCAAACTAATTTTTGTCTTTAGTAGGTTGCCTGTTTCACCATTAGGCACAACAGCGTCTTTGTAATAATAGGTGTTGCTATCTTCGTCCTTAATCCAGCTGTCATCCAAAGTAAAATTTACACTAGGCGGGGTTGCCGTAGTAACGTTTCCATCTTCATCTGTCATATACGTAACGAGACGCACGCGAATATATGCGTCTATGTTACCTCGGTTAGTAACCGTAATGCTAGTTTTTTCGTTATTCGTAAATTCCTCATTAAGCTGACACTCTACCGCAGCAGGAACAAACGTGTTGGTCGTCGTCCCCACCCGCTTTATCATGTACGCCACGACAGGAGATGAAACTATCGCAAGCATAAACATGCAAATCATAATAATTAATATAATGCGCTTATTTTTCATAGTCCGTCACCTCAGCTCCCCGAAACCGAGCTCCACGCCTGCCCGACGCTCTCAAAACCTATACTCTGCACCACGGTAGCGGTTATGGAAATGCTTGCGCTACATAGTGTATCCAACTCGGTTTTAGTAACTTCTTCACTAATCTGAACTTTACAGCCATCAATAATCTCCACATCAATCAGCGAAGTGTTTGGAGTAAGGTGCTTATAAAACGCATACTTTTTGTCGCTACCAGTTCCCGTGACGTAATCCCAATCGCCACTAACCGTCCACGACATAAGCGCCGTGGAATCCGCTCGCTCAATGGAAAAAATTTTGTTCGTGCTGTCAAAGGTCCAGGCCCCTACAAGCGCAATTTCCACGAACACGTAGGTAGCCGATTCGCTTCCGTCAAAAGTAATTTTTGCGCTCTTTTTGATATCAACACCCGGTATAACCACCAATTGACTAGTTGGCGATTCGGTAAGCGTAATATCTCCAAATTTGATAACTCGCGCGGAGTCGCCGCTGTCGTTTTTTGTGGTATACGCAGCGTAAAGTCCACCCATAAGTCGCCCCATAACAAGCACAGCACAAAGAAGAACGAGCGCAAGGTCCATAAAATTAAAAGACGGTCTTATATTTTTTGTTTTTTTATCTTTCATCTCCGCGCCCTCCTTTTGTAAATTCCGTTTTTTGGCAACCTTATAATATACAATTTTATATATTTTAACACAATTACTTTCATTAATCAAGAATTATGCGCTCAAAAAACGATATCTGTATACAAAAATTCATTTTTTTCTATTGCATTTTTCAAATTTATTACATTTCTGTGCAAAAAAAGACCCGGGATTGCTCTCAGTCCTGGGTCTTTTTGTTAATTTTTAGTAAAGATAAACGGATTATTTTTCCTTATCCGAACCACCCACTGTTACCGTAACAGTAGCCGATTCGCTATCAAGATATATTCCGTTTTCATCAACTGCCCTAACGCTAACCACGGCGCCGTTTGTGTTAACGTAGATCGTCGTCTCAGTGGTTTCATACTCACGGCCGTTGATCGTATAAACATACTTGGTGGCGTTTTCAACACGCTCCCAGGTAACCCTACCACCGTTAGCGGTAACGTTAGGCTTGCTTAATTTTGGTTGAACGTAAGTGAGTTTGGCAGAAAGCTCGCTGTCATAGGCATCGTTTCCAGTTGCCACAACCTGAATTACATCGCCGTTTTTAATCTCACCACGGTGCTCGTAAGAATTGTCCCACGAATCAAATCGTTTTTCGCCGTTAATATAAATATCGTATCCATCCGCGCCGTCAACGACATCCCAAGTCAAGTATCTGTAATCTTCCGAAAATTTTACGTTGGTAGGCGCTTGAAGGTCACGTTTTATGCGAATATATTGGTACGAAGGCTCGTCAGCCTCGTCACCCTCGTAATTTTTAAGAATAGAACGACAAAGCACGCGTAGCTCGTATTCTCCGGCAGGCGCAACGTCTGTTCCTACGACGAACTTAAACGAGGTCTTTTCGATTGCTTCAATACGATCGACAATTTCCTTGTTTGCGTATTTTTCACGCCAATAATTTTCGTAACCGGTCTTTAACTGATCGTAGACATTGTTATATACGCTGACAATGGCGGAATAAATTGCATAAGCGTTTTGATTTGTGATTTCTATTTGATCTCTAAAATCGTTCAATACGCAAATTATAGTTGAATTTTCACTTTCTCTAATAAAGGCTTGAAGCGATTTATTATCCTGCGTTTGGGTTTGAAAAAGTCTGAGTAGCGTGTCGGAATAAGCGGTGCTTAAAGCAGTCAACAAGTCACGCTCTGTTTGATTACCTAGTTTGTTTCCGCTGACTCCACCAACAACACCGTTGCCATCTACGACAATATCGTTGCCCATATCTTCTTTAAAGAGCAGCTCATCAAAGATTTCTCTTACGATTTGCGCCCCGACCTGCGCAATCATCTCTTGCTCGTCTGCGCCAGGTGTTTCACATTTAAGCTTTTCGATCCATTCGTCAAGCCAAGCATCCATATCTATGCTGGTAGTATCGGTGGAAGTAAATGGCACGTAGCAAACAAATTCATTGTCCTTATACAAGGCAAGCTTGTATACGTAAAGCGTCTTATAATCCATATCCGTTTCGGTAAGCACGTAACCGTTTTTTACCTCTTCGTCCTCTTCTATGCTATAGCCATAGTTATCGTCGCCAACTTCACGGAAATAAGGATTAGCATGGTACATATTAATCTCTCTTTCGCCTTTGCCATCACCAAGGTCAACGTTCAAATATATCTCAAAACGCAAATCCTCGTAAGCAAAATAGTCTCGCAAAACAGCGTAGTAATTGTAAACAAAATCTCCGTCGTTAGCTACGAATAAACCGTCGTTAGCTACGTTTAATTCATAAACGTACTGCTTGGTAGAAGAAGCAATTTCTCTCCACTCGTCATCCGCATAACCAACGCGTTCCTTATGCTCCCACGCATAAAAATATTCAAGATAGATGCCCATGTAATATTGTGCTTCCCACACGTATCCGCCGGGGCGTGCGTAGTGATCGTTGGCCTGTTGCTCCAAGGTAACCAAAAGATCAGGATTATCAAGCATCTCTACGATAAACGGTGCAAAGTACGCATCATTTTGCATATATCCACGCACGATTACGTCGTAGTATTTCAAATCAACAAACCTTTCGATACTAAACCCAAATATTGCGTGTTTTCCAACCACCACGTTTTTATCCGAGTCGTAAGCGTCAATATCCGGCAACTCGTAAGCAGGGGTGGTGATGCTTATTTCCTTAACACGCTCCGTATAGCCATGCTCGTCGCTGGAATAATACATTTTCACAGTATATTCTGTTTTGGAATTTAAGTTGCTATAATCAGCAAAGCCTTCAAATTCATCATCCGTCAAAACAAGCGTTTGTCCGTCGTAAATTTCCAAACGGTCAAAATAAGCGTTTGCATCGTAAGCAATATTGGCGCAAACGGTTATTTTTGCACCGTTCCTTCCTTTCTCAGCAACCAACTCTCCACCAAGCAAAAATTCTTCAACAGTAACAACGGCGTTGGTTGTAAAGGATTGGGTATGAACTATATTATAAGTTACGCCTTCGCCGTTTTGTTTATCTCCCAAATAAAATACTGCAAAGATGTATTCTTTTTCTTCGGTGAGCCCCTCAAAGCTAACGTTGTTTTGGGTATTTCCAACAAGCTTATCTTGGCAGACCACGCCGTTTTCATCCAGCACAACAGCACGCATCCAGTAGCCTTTCGTCGCAATTAAATCGCTTTCATCTTCCACCGTAATGACAACGTTTGCGCTGTGGCAACCAAACTCTACCTCTCCGCAGCTAGCAGTTGGGTAGCTTTCATACGTCAAGCCTATCTTTACCGTATCGTTATCTTCGTCAATCAAAACAGCTTTGCCGTCTTGGTTAACGTTTGTGCCTTCAACGTATTCTATTTCGGTAACCTCGTAAGAAATTTCATTATACGTACCCGCTGGAATCGTCAACGCTACGTAAACACAATTCAAATAGGTATCGCCGTTTTTAACAAAAAACGATTGCAACGCTCCGCCCGATTGATATTTCGTTCCGTTAAGCTTCAGCGACAAAATCGTATTCTGCTCAGAATTGTCCAGCCAAATCTGAATATATACAGTTCTTTCAGCCGAGCTGAATATTACGTAGTTGCTTGGCGAAGGTATCGTTTCTCCAAGCAAATTGTCGCTGTTGGAAAAATAATTTTTCAACGCTTGCTCAAAAGAATTTCTTTCTGCACTATCAAAGGATCTTGCTAGGCCAGATGGAACTTTGTTTTCAGTTGGTTCTTCATTAGACGCTATTATTCCCAAGTAAGTAGGAGCTCCCGTTGTCGAAGGAGCGCCTTCCGAGTAGGTTTTAGACGCGCTGTAATCACTGTCGGTGTAATTAGTTCCATCACCAACTGCCTTTACAACGATGCTTTGTCCATCCGAAAGCTGTACGGAAGTTGCCGTTGTAGGTGTTTCCGCACCACCGTCAATCTTATAAACGTAACTGTTTGCATTAGCAGTAGACCAGCTCGCAAGACCTGTGGCTGAAATCGTTACGGTAGGTGCAGCGAGTTTCGTTGGTTGCGACGAAGAACCACCACCCTCCGTATAAGTTACACTGTTGCTCCAATCACTTGTGGAATAAGTGATACCGTTGCCAACGGCACGAACCTTTAAGGTCTGTCCGTCTGTCAAAGCTTTGCTCGTAACCGTGTTTTCTACGTACGATAAATTTCCGTCAACGCTGATTTCAAATCTATCCGCAGATGAATCTGCCGCCCAATTTGCAACGTTGCCGGTGAGCGTAACGACAGGCGCTTGCAATTTTTGCGGAGGAGAAGGCGTTTCCTCGTCGCCACAAGCAGTTAAGCCCATAACTCCCAAAATCGTCACACATATTACAAGCACAAAAGAGAGTAACCTTTTTTTCATAAAATTTACCTCCTGTTTAACAATATAAAATATATAAATTTATGTCACTCCAGCATTATTTATTCGAGTTCAACAACGCTGGTTAAAGTGCTTGATGCAAAAATTTTTATCCGTTCAATTTATTATAGCAAATTATATCAAAAAATGCAATACAAATAGCAAATAAAAATGAAAAATCGGTATCTATATAAAAAAGTTCATTTTTTTCTACTGCATTTTCCATTTTTTAGTGTTTCTTATGCAAAAAAAAGCCCTGAACTGCTTTTCAATCCAAGATCTTTTTTTGTTGATTTTTGGTGGAGGTGAGTGTAACGTGAGTTGAACCGCTTTAGTTTCATTATCCGTGAAATTATAATAATAAAATAAAAAAGCTTAATCTGAATCAAATACATCAACAGGTTGAAAGGTTAAGTTTGTCTTAAAAAGTGCTCCTTGATGTGGTGTTACGCTATATTTTTTATATTTTTTCGGGTCGACCATTCCCGAACAGCGCCCCCCAAAATATGCTGCATTTGTGTAATATTTTACTTGTATCTCTGTAGGCTTATCAATGGTTAATTCTGCAATTTCGCCAGAATGACCTTGCCATACAATTTTTGACCCAACAGTAATATCGACTTTTTGCTTTGCACCAAAAACAACAGTTCCTTTTATCATAGCCATTCGAATTGTTACGATATTGCTTGTTGCTGCCACTTTAATTGGAAAACCACAATTAGGACAATTTTTTGCCATACTTGAAACTTCTTTCCCACATTCAGGGCATTGTATAATAGCCATTTTTAACTCCTTTGTACAATTTATTTTATTTATATTTGTTTATTTATTATTCTTTTCTAATCTTTTTTGACATACTTTACACTTATGTACCGCAACTCCATCTATTTCTAAAGCCGCATTTTCAGATTGTAGTTCCTCCCAATTGCAATCATTTTTCGGGTTACCTTGCATTGCACAATAGCCTTTTATATGCAAAGTGTGTTGCTTTTTGTTGTAAATCCAAGTCATAACCCCCTCCTTAAATATTTATACTCATATTATATCAGGTCTTTTGACCTATATCAAGACTTTTGACCTAAAATGACTTATAATTTTTACATGTGGTATATTGATGTAATTAAACAAGTTATGCAAGAAAGGGGATTATCCCAGCAAGCTTTCGCCGACATTTTGGGGATAAACCAAACTACAGTAAGCCAATGGCTGTTAGGAAAAAAGAAACCAGGATACTATAGTATCCTGGTTTTATATGAAAAATTTGAGATAGAACCAAATTTATTATTCGGGATAGAAAAATAACGAGCGAAGAAAATCTACGCTCGTTATTTTTTAGTTTTACTTGATTTTCTTTTCAATCGTTATACAAGATGCAGTTAATATTCTACGGATTCTTCCGCAAAGATTACGCTTTTCTTTAAATATTTCTTCAGATATTTTACCTGTACTAAATAACAGTTTTAACCAACTTTCCGTTTCAAAACATTCTTTTCTCGCAATTTTTAATTTGGAAAGCATATCGGGCAAGCTTTGCGGATATTGCGCTTCCGTGATGTTCGCAAAAACACTAGACGAAGATTTACGAATTTGAAAAACAGTATTTGAACAATCCTTAATTTTAGATAACGATTGACAAAGTAATTCAATTTCCGTTGCCAACTGTTCGGCATATTTCATTAGTAAGTTTTCTTTCATAATTTTACCTTATAAAAAATCACAACGACAGTTGTGTATGTAATTTGCGAAGCAGTATGGAATCAATAGATTGAATGTAATCAAGCCGAAGCGGATACGTCTACGGCAATTACACACACAGCAAACTGTGATTACATACGCCTACGGCGATTACATACCAAGCCTTTTGGCTTGAATAAACAACCTAAGTTGATGATTCAACTTAGGTTGTTTTTGGTGGAGGTGAGGAGAATTGAACTCCTTTCCGATACGCTTATGAAATAATTTTCTACATATTTAGTTATCTTTTTGTCTTGCCTCCGAGTGGATAGACAACCAACCTACTCAGCGCATGGTAACTAGATCGCCACAAGGTCGTTACCGTCGCCTTGCAGAGTCCCCCTGCTAAAATGACATTGTAGCGAAAGGCGCAGAGAATCTCTCGCACAACGACTGCTAGGTTAAATTAAGCAGCGAACGCAAGCGCTGGGCTTGCAGTTTTTTGAGTGTTTGCGTTTATTTTTTTTGCCTTTTAAGGTAGCGGCACTACCATATGCTTTATTTATTCCGTCGGACGCACCGTCGAAACCTGTACACCCCCACGGGATG
Organism: Clostridia bacterium; assembly: GCA_017396125.1. Lineage (GTDB taxonomy): Bacteria > Bacillota > Clostridia > Christensenellales > Pumilibacteraceae > RGIG1965. Next base: position 35,949 of record JAFQMX010000065.1, on the reverse strand, counting down.
CAAACAAGTGTGCCCTATTATATAATAATTTTTTCCGCTTGTCAAGATTAAATAAAAAATTTTTGCTCATTTTAACGCAAATTTGTGGCATGTAACGGTTTTTATTGACGAATTTTACCAAAATGTTTATAATGTACCCGAAACCTCTTTTGGAGATAAATTTATGCTTAAAAAATTTGTAAAATACTACCGCCCGCACCGCAAGCTGTTCGTTACGGACATGATTTGCGCTTTTTTGGTGGCGGTAATAAATATGCTCTATCCCTACATCACAAAAAACATAATCAACGTGTACGTGCCACAGCGCGACCTTAAGCTTATGGGAATCTGGCTGGGCGTGCTGCTCGCTATCTATATCGCCAAGATTTTCCTCAACTACTTTATTCAGTATTGGGGACACATAATGGGCGTGCGCATCCAGGGCGATATGCGCGAGGAATTTTTCCGCCACGTCCAAAAGCTTCCGTTCCCGTATTTTGACGAAACCAAAACGGGCACAATAATGTCTCGAATTATAAACGACCTATTCGAAATTTCCGAGCTTGCCCATCACGGTCCGGAGGATTTATTTATCTCCACTGTATCCATAATAACCGCTTTTATACTTATGGCAACGATAAACCTTCCGCTTACTCTCATAGTGTTTGCCGTACTGCCGTTTATGCTGATATTCGCCATAAAAGCGCGAAAAAATATGCGCGATTCCTTTAGAAAAATGCGCGAGGAAACCGGCGTTATCAATGCAACCGTAGAGTCAGCAATCTCGGGCATACGCGTTTCAAAAGCCTACACCGCCTCCAAAAAAGAATTCCAAAAATTTAAAGCCAACAACGAAAACTTCAAAAAAGCGCGCGCAGGCGCTTACAAATCCATGGGTGTATTTTTCAGCGGAATGGGATTCTTTAACGATTTGATGTATTTCGTAACTCTCGCCACCTGCGGACTGTTCTTTTATCACGGAAAAATCGACGGCGGAGAGTTTGCAGCGTTTCTTTTGTACATTTCCATGCTACTCACCCCTATCCGCACGCTAGTCAACATCTTCGAGCAAATTCAGGCAGGCATGACAGGATTCGTGAGATTTACCGAGGTTATGGCTATCGCGCCCGAAACCGAACCGGAAAACTGCGTCACGGTGGATGCTCTCGACGGCGACGTAACCTTTGACAACGTTTCGTTTGCTTACAAGCACGACACCGAAGATACGGGCGTACTAAAAAACCTTTCGCTCACCTTCAAAAAAGGACAAACTACCGCGCTCGTGGGACCTTCGGGCGGCGGCAAAACCACAATTTGCCATCTTATTCCGCGATTTTATGAACTGGACGAAGGCAAAATCACTATTGACGGAATAGATATTTCTCACCTAAAACGCGAAGATTTGCGAAAAAATATCGGAATAGTTCAGCAAGACGTATTCTTATTTAGCGGAACGGTAAAAGAGAATATTGCTTACGGTAATCTTAACGCCAGCGACGAAGAAATTGTCGAAGCAGCAAAAAAGGCAAACATAGACGAATTTATCCGTTCTCTCCCCGACGGCTACAATACAGAAGTGGGTGAGCGAGGCGTAAAGCTTTCGGGCGGACAAAAGCAACGTATTTCTATAGCCCGTGCCTTTCTCAAAAACCCACCTATTCTTATTCTTGACGAAGCAACCTCTGCTCTCGACAACTTTACCGAAATGCAGATTCAGTCAGCTCTTGAAAGCTTGAGCAAAGGTCGCACGACCATCGTCGTTGCTCACCGACTCTCCACCGTCAAAAACGCCGACACCATTGTGGTACTAACAAAAAACGGCGTAGAAGAAAAGGGAACGCACGACGAGCTTATGCAAAACAACGGCATCTACAAAGGATTGTACGAATATCAGTTCAAGCATTCGTAAGCAAGTATATCCATCAATTTATTTAATACAATTAATTTAACTGTTTATAAACTCAGTCATCATATCTGACTCAATAAAAAAACACTCTCTTTTTCAAGAAAGTGTTTTTAGTTTTCTTTTTCTTATTCGCTACTTTGCTTTTTCTTATACATTGTACAAAAGATGTGATACGGTGTGGCTTTTTTATACCTTGAGATCTCCCACAGTTCGAGGGAAAAGCTGTACGTCACGGATATTGCCAAGTCCGGTGATATAAAGGAGAATTCTCTCGAGCCCCAAACCGAATCCGCTGTGAGGAACAGTTCCGAATCTGCGAAGCGCAAGGTAGCTTACGTAATCATCCTCGTTCATACCTCTCACTCTCATTGCTTCCAAAAGCTTTTCGGTGTCCGCCTCTCTCTCGCTGCAGCCGATTATCTCGCCGATACCTGGCACAAGCAAGTCGGTTGCGGCAACGGTCTTGCCGTCAGCGTTTTGCTTCATGTAGAAGGACTTGATGTCCTTTGGATAGTTAATTACGAACACAGGCTTGTTGAACACGGTTTCGGTAATGTATCTTTCGTGCTCGGTTTGCAAATCGCAGCCCCATTCTACAGGGTACTTGAATTCCACGCCCGACTTTTTCAAAATGTCAATAGCGTCGGTGTAGTCAAGAACCTGGAACTTGCTGTCCACAACCTTTTGGAGCTTTTCTCTGAGTCCCGCCTCAAATCTGTCCTCAAAGAATTTGATTTCGTCAGGGCACTCCTTGAGCACGGTGTCGATAATGAACTTGATGAGCTCCTCGGCGATTTCGATAATGTCAGGAAGCTCGGCAAATGCAACCTCCGGCTCGATCTGCCAAAATTCCGCTGCGTGACGGGTGGTGTTGCTGTTTTCGGCACGGAAGGTAGGTCCAAAGGTGTAAATTTTGCCCATTGCCATAGCGGCAACCTCGCCCTCGAGCTGTCCCGAAACGGTAAGTCCCGCTTTTCTACCAAAGAAGTCGGTTTCGGCATACTCCTCGGCAGTTTTGCACTTGTGGTTAAAGTCGTGAATCGTTACGTGGAAGATTTCGCCCGCACCCTCGCAGTCGCTACCGGTAATAATCGGGGTATGCACGTAAACGTAATTGTTGTTTTGGAAATATCTATGAATTGCATCCGAAAGCACCGAGCGAACTCTGAGCATTGCGTTGAATGTGTTGGTACGAACGCGAAGATGCGGAATAGAACGAAGATACTCCATAGTATGACGCTTCTTTTGGAGCGGATAGTCGGCTGGGCAATCACCCAAAACTACGATTTCGCTTGCCTGAATTTCCACGCCGTTGTTAGCGGATTCCACCACCGTTCCCACAACCTTGAGCGCAGTGCCGAGTGGCAAAAAGTCATTTCTACCAGCAAAAACGGTTTTGTCCACTACGATTTGCAGGTGCTTGAGCGAAGTTCCGTCGTTGAGCTCTACGAACGCAACGTTTTTGGAATCACGCGAGGTACGCACCCAACCGCAAACAGTAACGCTTTGTCCAACAAAAGCTTTGTCTTTGAAAATCTTTACTATGTCGGTATGTTTCATAATTTTCTCCGAAAATTAGTTGTTTATTGAGTCAATTAATAATACTCCAATTACTATTTTTTGTCAAGGGTCTTCGACCCTGTATCGTTAAATCAATGCAAAAAAGGCTTTTTATTCACTTTTTGTTAGCGCTTATTTGTCTTTTTTCCAAACTCCATATTTTTCGCTCTTCGACCCTGTATCGTAAAAATCACGGTTTTGGGGGTTTTACTCCTTTTTTACTGTCAATTGCTGTCCTTTTTTCTAAACTCTATATTTTCGGTCTTCGACCCTCTAGCATAAAATTCAGACCTTCATTCCAATTTTTTCGTTCTCATCAAAATTTATTTTGCTCTTTTCCACTCTCCCGTCCTTAAATCTATCATTTCGCAAAGCAACAAACAATCCATTTCTTCTTGCATTTCTGTGTCAAAACACTCCGAATCGTCGGGAGAAAACACTATATTTTCGTACACACCGCCAACCTTTTTGATAAGCCCCTGCTTAATCAAAAATTCAATTACTCTTTTGTGACCTGCAATATCAGAATAGTCCAAATAGAAACAAATATAACCCTTTTTGTTTCCCCTAATCTCTTTGTGTATTCTTTTGAGGTACAAGGCGCAAATGCTACTGTGCTTTGCGTAATTGACGACACCCTGCTCAACTGCCATTTTAACAAGCAACTCCACCAAATTGTATTCTTCATACTCAAAAGAACAAGTCCACTTGCCTACCTTGTCCATCTTGCAAAGTGATTTCTTGTCCTTCATATAATAAACGTACGCAAATTCTTCTCTAATAATCATATTACACCTCCCCTTTGTATTATAGTCAGTTTGTAACTGTTGGTCAAGTAAAGACTGACTGTTTTGGCTATACTTTTATTATGGAATTTACAAAACGATTTAATGAAGTGCTCAAAACCTGCGGAAAAACTCAGGTGGAAATAGCAAAGGCAATCAACGTAGTCAAACAATGCGTAAATGATTACAAGACGGGCAAAAGTTATCCTTCCCTCGAAACGCTATATTTGTTGTGCAAATTTTTGGACGTTTCGGCAGACTATCTTTTGGGCTTGACGGATTATTGATTTTTCGATATTTTTTATACTATCCTTGCAAAACAAAACGGGACGGCTTTTTTCGGCCGCCCCGTTTTTATCGTTTCCTATCCTTTACCCTTTTTTTATCGGAAGTAGCATACGAGTTTGCGACTTGTACTGCTCAAATCCCGCCTTTCTCGACTGCCTTTTGTCCGCCATAGGAATGCTCACAAACAAAAACATAAGCGTATTGACGAGCGCGCCAAAGCACAAGCACCAAACTCTTGGCAAAGCGAAAACGCAAGCTATAGCCATGCCCCACCACATACAAATTTCACCGAGATAATTAGGATGTCTGGAATATTTCCACAATCCGCTACGGTTAAACCCTTTCTTTTTTAATTTTCTGAACCTGTGCATTTGTACGTCAGCAATTCCCTGCCACGTAAACGCGCAAACCGAAATCAACGCGCCCACGGCAACTCCAAAATTGAACTGTGGCTTTTTTGTCACAACGATTATTATAGGCAATACGCAACAGTACACCACTAAGGTTGGAAAAAGGTGAATTCCCAAAAAATTAATGAGTGGGTACGCTGCTTTCGTCTTTTTCTTCAGCATAGCATATCGCCAATCCTGCCAATTTATTCCCTTAAAGGTATAAACCCAATTTGCCGTCAGCCTTATTCCCCACAAGCACACTACTACAATAAGCGTTGCGGTGGTGAAATTAACTCCGTATTCAAGCGCAAGCCCCACAAAAATAACTATGGGCTGAACGCTCCAATATGCGTCGTAAACCGAGGCGTTTTTCATCGTTAAACTACCCAAAAATACTACCACCGTCGCCACAACGTCGGCTACTAAAACCTTAGCCCACACATCAGCGAAAACTACGCGATATACCAAAAAAGCTATCGCCGTGGCTACCACGTAAACCAGCGCAATAAAGACAAACGCCCATCCCCTGTCTTTGTACTGTTCCATTTTATATTCCTCTTTTTTTATTTATCGCATCGTCTTTATTTTTGATGCAGACGGTTTTGTGCGATATTTTTTCCAGCAAAACAGCGTCATTGCTTTGAAATTTTGCACACTGTTTTACCAAATTTTACCCCTGATTTTTTATTTTCTACCACTCGTGCCGTGATATTTCTTAACTTTCACTAAAATCGTACCCGCAGTTTTCGCAATGATAATGACGCACTACCGTTTTCGTATTGTACTCGTACGAATATCCGTCGCGATGAACCTTGGCCTCTACTGTGCCCACCTTGTTGCCACTTTCGTCCTTAATGTCAGCGGTAACCGTCTCGTAGCCAGGAGCAACGTAGCCGGTTGCCGTTCCCTTTCTCTCGTCGCTACCCACAAGCTTTTTTACACCCAATATTTTGCATTTTGGGCAAGCACCACCCATAACGCAAAAGAATTTTGCTACGTAAACGGACGTCCACAAAAACGACCAATTCCACCAAAATGCCGGCGTGTAGCCCTTGGTTTTGTAATACCACACGCTTATAGTAACGAGCACGGCAAACAAAACTATACTGAATATCAGCTGGAGCTTTTCGACGGGTCCACGGCGGTGTCCTCTATAGGAATTGCCCGTTCCAAAGCCACAACCTATTACCACAGCAAAATACCCCAACAAATAAAGCAACGCATATAAAATGCTGGAATTGCAACGCCACAATCCGTTGAGTCCGTACGAAAGGTAGGAGATAAACAAAAGACTCTTGAATTTATGCTCGTCCCACCACTTTTCGTCCCACAAATAAAAATGCAGCGCAAGGTAAATTGCGCACACTATTAACGTAATAAACAAGTCCACCAAAAAGCACGCAAAAATGCTTTTGCTTGGCGAAACTTTATTAGACGTTTTCTTCGTTGCTTTTTTAACCATAACACAACTCTCCTTTTGTGCAAAAATGCTTATACATCAAATTGTCTCTTGCTCTTTTGCGATGAATTTTTGCGGCTGCGGTCAAAATTTCCGCCACCCATACCCGAGTTTTTGTTACCGCGTGGCTGTCGAGCGTAAGATTTTTGATTTCTTTCTCCGCCCTTTTGTTCTCTTGCAAACGCGCCCTTTTCTTTGCTAAAACCGCCCTTTTGCTGTCCCTTAAATCCGCCCTTTTTGCCATTATCCTTTGCTTGCGGTTTTGCCGTAGCATCGCCCTCGACCAAACAATTTTTGCCCGAGCCGATAAGGTCGAACCTCTTGGCTTTGCGCAAGGCCGCAAGCACGATGGGGCGGTTTTCGGGACGGAAATACTGAAGTAGCGCGCGTTGCTGAGCCTTTTCTTCTGCGTTACGCGGAACGTAAACCTTTTCCATAGTGTACGGATCGAGACCAGTGTAGAACATACAGGTCGAAACCGTGCCCGGAGTCGGGTAAAAATCCTGAACCTGCTCGGGGTGCAATCCCTCACTTTTCAAAAACAGCGCAAGCTCTATCGCGTCGTCTATCGTGCTACCGGGGTGCGACGACATAAGATACGGCACATGAAACTGCTTTTTGCCCAGCTTGCCCGTAATTTCGTAAAATCTCTTTTTAAATCTGTTGTACGCGCGGATAGGTGGCTTGCCCATGCGTTTTAGCACGTTTTCGCTACAATGCTCGGGCGCAACCTTAAGCTGACCGCTAACGTGATGCTCGACGAGCTCACGGAAAAAGCTTTCGTCCTCGTCGGCAATAAGGTAGTCGAAGCGTATTCCCGAGCGGATAAAAACCTTCTTTATTTTTGGAAGGGCGCGGAGCTTTCGTAGTAACGAAAGATAATCCGAGTGATCCACTTTCACCGCAGGACAAACCGACGGCGCAAGGCATTTTTTGTCGGCGCACATGCCCTTGGTTTCCTGTCCCACGCAAGACGGCGCGCGGAAATTAGCCGTAGGTCCGCCCACGTCGTGAATATACCCCTTAAAATCCGGCATCTCGGTAATCTTCTTCGCCTCCGCAATGACGGACTCGTGGCTACGGCAGGTGATTTTTCGCCCCTGATGATAGGCAAGCGAACAAAAATTACACGCGCCGTAACAACCGCGGTTGTGAATAATAGAAAATTTGACTTCTTCTATGCCCGGGACTCCGCCCTTTTGCTCGTATGACGGATGATAATCGCGCATAAACGGCAGGGCGTAAACCTCGTCCATCTCCTCTTGACTCAGGGGCGGCATAGGCGGATTTTGTACCAAAATTTTGTCACCGTGCCTTTGAATTACCGTCCTTCCGCGCGTTGCGTCGTGCTCTTCTTGCTGAATACGGCAAGACTTGGCGTAGTCTATTTTGCCCTTTTCGGTGTCCGCCGAGACCGCCTCGTAGGTAGGACATTCGCGCACGGGCATAGGCTTGTAATCGTGAGTTTTAACTGCGTAGCAAGTACCCAAAACGTCTTTTATTTCCCAAATCTTTTCACCGTTATTTAGTCTGTTTGCAATCTCCACGATATGCTTTTCGCCCATACCGTACATCAACAAATCCGCTGTGGAGTCTATCAAAATTGACGGACGCACCTTGTCGTCCCAGTAATCGTAATGCGCAAATCTTCGTAGCGAAGCCTCCAGTCCGCCGATAGCAATGGCAACGTCGCCAAAAATTCTTCGCAAATTCTTGCAATAAACTATCGTCGCGCGGTCAGGTCTGCCCCCTGCTCTTCCGCCCGCGGTATAAGCGTCGTCGCTACGCGGTTTTTTGGCGGCGGTATAGTGCGCAACCATAGAATCGATATTTCCGCCGTTGACCAAAAAAGCCAGCCTTGGCTCACCAAACTGTCTATAGTCCTCGTCGCTCTTTGGCTGAGGCAAAATACAAACCTTGTACCCCGCCTTTTCCAGCACGCGCGAGATAATCGCCGTACCAAAGGACGGATGGTCGACGTAGCTATCGCCCGTAACCAGCACAAAATCGGGCTGTGTCCAACCCCTATCCAGCATTTCCTGTCTTGTTATCGGCAAAAACGGCATACCGCACGCTCCTAATTTAATTCTTTTTTGTAGATTCTTCTTTTCTATTATACCAAAGAGATTTTGGCTTGTCAATACGCCGTTTTAAGGGCGAAAATTACTTCATCTTTCTTCTTACTCGGCTAAGGTGTCTTTCGAAATTACCGCTGTTAATAAACTCCGCCAGCACGTACTGATCGAGCACGGGCACCGAGCACGAGAAAATTCCCTGCTTTTTTGCGTACGCGTCCAGCAAGCTGTCGGGCAAAATCATGTACCCCACTCTCATCGACGGCGAAAGGCTTTTGGAAAAAGTGTTGATGTAAATTACCGACGAACGACTGTCCAGCGCGTACAGCGACTGAATCGGATGCCCCGGCATAAAAAATTCGCTGGCAAAATCGTCCTCCACCACGTAGCTGGAATTTTTCTCCGCCCACGCGAGATATTCGTATCTTTTCGCTACGTCCGCCGTTATTCCCGACGGGTAGCTGTTGAACGGCGTAACGTGAAGCACGTCAAATCCGCCCTTTTGGATTTCGGCAGACTCAATCCCGTTTTTGCCCATACTAAGCTCGCGCACTTTAACTCCCTCGCTATCATAAACTGCTTTTATCTGCGCGTAACAAGGCTTTTCGATGCCAAAAACCTTGTCCCTGCCCAAAATCTTGACGACGCTTTGGTACAACTGCTCCGATCCCGAGCCTATAATAATATTTTTAGGGTTGGCGCACATACCGCGGTAGCGCAAAAGGTAGTCGGAAATTGCGTTGCGAAGTACCGCGCACCCCTCGTTGGGCGCTTTGCAAAACAGCCTTTTGTCACCGTCGGACACCACCTTTCGCACGGTTTTTAGCCAAACGGAATGCTCAAAATCCTCGTCAGCAAAAACCTTGACATCGGACAATTTGTCAAAAGGCTTTTGCTCGGTGTTGCTAGCGCCAACGAAGCTATCAATTTTGCACACGAAATATCCGCTGCGCTCGAGGGAGGTAATATACCCCTCGGACTGTAAAATATCGTAGGCGGTGGCAACGGTTATTTGGCTGTAGCCCGTTTTGTCCGCCATAACGCGCTTGCTGGGAAGTTTGTCGCCCGCCTTGTATTCCCCCGACAAAATCAGGGTTCTAATCTCGCTGTAAAGCTTGTAATATTTTTTTTGCGTCATAATTCTCTACCTTTTCTCTTTTTAGCTACGGCAACCTCGTATCTTTGCGCCTAGCGTTTGCAACGAATCTGGTATTATAAAATTTATTGATTCTGGTTATTTTAATAATATCACAAATGCCTTATACTGTAAAGCGAACAAACCAAGTTGCCACTACGAAACGAAAATTTTGCAAAAAAGACTGAGGCGCGGTTCGTTGTTACAAATATTCGTCATTCTCAAACAAAAAAGACGGAAGCGCTCACCGCCCCAAAATACGGCAACTAAAAAAGGAGTAATTATGCAGTATAAAAAGATTTTGACCATACAAGACATTTCCTGTCTTGGACAATGCTCGCTCACCGTGGCTTTGCCAGTTATCTCGGCTTGCGGAATCGAGGCGTGCGTGCTTCCGTCGGCAGTTCTTTCTACCCACACGGCAGGATTCACCGGCTACACCTTCCGCGACCTTACCGAAGATATGCCTGCTATCACCGACCATTGGGTAAAGCAAAAAATCACCTTTGATTCCATTTACACCGGCTATCTCGGTAGCGAAAAGCAAATCGAATACGTAAAAGATATTTTTGCTCGCACCGCAAGCGAAAATTGCGTAAAAATCGTTGACCCTGCCATGGCGGACAACGGCAAAATGTATCCGGGATTCGACCTTGCTTTTGCCAAGACCATGCTATCGCTGTGCGCCGAAGCGGACTATATTTTGCCAAACATCACCGAAGCGTGCCTTATGACCGACGTGGAATTCAAGACCGAATACGACCGCGCGTATATCAACCTTCTCATCGCAAAACTAGCCGAGGCAGGCTGTAAAAACATAGTTCTCACCGGCGTTTCTTACAAACCTGAGACCACTGGCGTAGTAGTTTTTGAAAACGGAGTTTACTCCTACTACGAACACGAAAAATTGGCAAAAGGCTCTCATGGTACCGGCGACGTTTACGCATCAGCTTTCGTGGGCGCGTTGATGAGCGGAAAAACCGCTTACGAAGCGGCTACTATTGCGGCGGATTTTACCGTGGAGTGCATAAAATACACCGCGGCGCTGGACAACCACTGGTACGGCGCGGCGTTTGAGCCAAACCTTTCGTACCTTATCGGCAGACTAAAGGCATAAGCTGTCACCAACTCTATTGGATATTTACCCATCCATTTAATACTTCCCCAAACGTCACTCTCGAAAGAATCGGGAGTGATTTTTTTTGCAAAATTTTTTGCGAGTTTAGCAAGGGGTTTGCTAATTTGCGCTAGTAGTTTATCAATAAGCGAAGTCTTCAAAAAAGCAAGGCGGTTTTTTCAAAAGTTATTTTTTCGCAACGAATCCGCGCGAGGCAAAAAAGTCCTCGCCACACCGACCCACAATTTATTGCCCAAAGCGGTTTTTCGTGATATACTAAAAACCGGTATGATAGTGGTGCATTTGATTTTGATAGTGGGGATCACCGCGCTGGTGGTGGGCGGAGTGATAAGCAAGCTGTGGCTGATTGCCGCAGTGGTGCTTGCTCTCGACCTTTTCGTGTGGACGGAGGCAAAATTCCGCAAAAATCGGGCAAAAAACAGCAAGAAAAAAGCAAGAAAAACCGCCCAAGCCTCAGCCATTTCCACCGAAAATCTTGTTTTGCCACAAGAAGATGCTCCCTCTCTCCCTCACGTGGACGAAACATTTTTTATGAGCGGAACTCAGTTCGAGCAGTACGTTGCTGGCGTCTACGCCGCTCTCGGCTACAAGGTAAAAATCGTGGGCGGTAGCGGTGACCAAGGAATTGACGTAATCGCCACCAAATGCTTCAGAAAAATCGGCATCCAAGCCAAGTGCTACTTTAAGCCCGTGTCCAACAAAGCGGTTATGGAAGCGGCTGCAGGCAAAAAATATTATCACCTTAGCCGTGCCGTCGTGGTCACCAACAGTATTTTCACAAACTCCGCTATTGCTCTTGCAAAAAAATGTGGCGTTAGGCTAATCGACAAGCGCGCTTTGTCGCAAATGGTCAAAAAAATTCACGAACGTACCTGATTTTTCGCGACGCAAAAACAAAAAAACAGCACGTGTTTTTTACGAGTCGTGCTGTTTTTTATTGTCTTTTTTACCTAGCAAATTTTGGATTTTATCCGTCAAATAACCATTTTGCCCTGGTAATCGTCTATTACACGCATGATGTTTATCTGCTTACCGCTTACTGCGTCGATATATACGAGGTAGTCCAAATCGTTGTAGCTCGCGTACACCTCGTAGCAAAAAATCTCCTTTCCACGCAGTGGAATCAACGCCTTGCGCACGTTTTTTATGCTCAGCTTTTTGCTAACTTGGTTAATGGCGGTGTTTTCGCTGACGTTGAATTTCGGCTGGCGCTCGTGGTGGCACGCGCAGTACCCCATCGCCTCCAAGCCGATAAGCTTGCCGTTGTCCAGCCCCACCTTGACCTTGACCAGATCGGTGTAGTACACGATATCGTCAATTTTTGGCGCAAGGTTAACGTACGCAACGCCTTCGTACGAGTTGTACCAAACAGGCGTCATGTCGCCGTAGCCAAAGTTTTGCGCGTAAACGATTGCTTTTTGCTTGGCAACCTCCTCGCTGAGCCGAGAAACGCGCACGGTAAATCCCGAGTCGTACCCCACGACCTTACCGCCTTGCTTGGAAACGGTAATAAAAACGTCGCGTCCGCGCATTTTCGCCTCAATAACGTAAGCGTCGGGCTGATCGCTCTCGCCCACCACCTTTACAGAAGAAATACCGTATTCGCCAAACAGGTCGTTCACAGTCCTAACCGCGTCGTCCATATCAATTTCTTTCATGTTCATTAGCCCCAAAAAGCACTTTTTTTCGGTCGCGTCCGAAAACGGTCCATCGTAAATAATCTCGGGATATTCAAAGGTGTTTTGCTTGGTGTCCTTTAGATTAAGTGGCGAAAAATCGTCCAGCTTGCCGTTGATTATGCGATAATCTGCCCTGAGCATATCCTCCGATATTCCATCCACAGCCGTCTTAAGCTTGCTCGTTGCTTGGTAAACCTTGTCAAAATTTTCCGCATACGCATCAGCGTTTTCTTTACGCGACAGCGCCTGACCGTAGCAGTTACACAAATCCCCCACCTGATTTATCAGCTTGGAAGTTTTGTGATAAGTTTCCGATTCTATCGGCAAAACGCTCAGTCCCAAAATCGCCGTTTGACTGCTCAGATACGCCGAGTGCGCCAGCTCACAGTTTTCGCAATCCTCTGTCGTTACGAGCAGCTTGGACAAATTCATTTCCATATTGTCCACGCCGGTCTTAAAGTCGCTAAACCCACTGCGGTAAAGGTTTTCCAGCGCCACGCGGTTGCTCGAATTTTGCTTTTCTGACAGCATAATTCCACCTATCAGCACGGTGCTAAGCACCATCAGCCCGAATATAGCCGCCAAAAATCCCACTACCGATTTTCTTTCCCTTTCTTTCATACCTCTCTCCTTGTAATTTTTGTCGCCTCTTGGTCGTTACTTATTTGCAAAAATTGTGTCTGCCGATTTTGAGATGAACGGTAAGCGACCAAATCCACTTGCTCGTTGCGGTGGCAGGATTGTAATAATACAAGCATCCGCCCGTCGGGTCCCAGCCGTTTAGCGCGTCCTGTGCCGCCTGGTAAGCGGTGGAGTTTGGCGTAAGGTTAATTTGCCCGTCGCTGACCGCGGTAAACGCACCTTTTTGGTAAATAACTCCCGCCACGGTGTTAGGAAAGCTCGACGACTTTACTCTGTTGAGCACGACGGCGGCAATCGCAACCTGTCCCGTGTACGGCTCGCCCCGCGCCTCTCCGTAAATGCACCGCGCTAAAAGATTAAGGTCGGACGACGAAACCGAGCCGCCACCGCCCGAAAGCGAAAGGCCCAACGCCTTTTCCGTCCATTTGCCCACGATTCCGTCCACGGTAAGTCCGTAGTCGCGCTGAAATCTTTTTACGGCGGCAGTCGTTCTGCTTCCCCAAATCCCGTCCACCTTGTAAGTGTAGTAACCGAGATTGTACAACCTTTGCTGAACAGCCCTGATATTAGCCGTAGTGTCGCCCTTTACGATGTACTTTGCGTACGCGCTGTCCACTCTCGTTAGTCCCAACGAAAAAATTATCGCCACAACCACGAGCACAGCGCAAATTTTTTTATAATTCTTCAAAAAAAACCTCCCGCTTTATCGCGAAAGGCTATATTTTTGTCAAGATTTTGTGGGTACGGTGGCGGATTTTTGTAACCGAAATTAATTTCGCTCATGCTTTGCTTCCCATTTACCACTACTTGCTTCGGCATTTTAGCCGCATTGCGTGCACGGTTTTTTGGCAAGCTACCGCTACTTTTTCCAAAACCTCTTTATTAGTTCCACAATTTTCGATTTGTACCGCACGTCCTTTTCCGCCTTTGCCTCGAGATAGCAAAGCGGTGGATACACCACGCACCACCAATTGTCGCCCTGTCCGCTTCCCAGCTCGATTATCAGCGCGTCGTAATAACCGCTGTCGATAACCGCATCGCCGTAGGCCCGTGCCGGAAAATATCTTTTGTCCAAGCTGACCGTGCTGGTATAGCCAAAACCGTTGCTTCTAAGCGTGCTGTCCGCAATCGCCTTAAGCGAGGGCATAAGTCTTTTTAGGCTGGCATACGCCTGTGCCGAAGTATCGCCCAGCCCCTGCTCTTCCAAAAATGCAACGATTTCGTCCCGCACCTGCAGCTTTACCGCTTGGTCGGCGGACGAATTACTGTTGGCGCGAATATGGAACCTTATCAAATCCCTTTCGCTGTCATTAGTATTTTCGCAAGCGCACGCTATTATACAAAGCATAGCCACTAATATGCACGTAAAAATTTTTTGATATGTAATATTTTTTTGCAAAACCGTCTTTTTCATTTTCTCCATCCTTTTTCGTCACTGCATTGGATTATTGCCACAAAATGTTTTTTTATACCAAACAAATTCTATTTTATTGGTATTGCGTTTTTCTATCTACAAAAAAAGCGCACGCATATCATAACGTTTGCGTAGCAAATTCATAACGGCAAGCCCTAGCCTTATAACTCTAAACTAAAAACAAATAGAAAAGAGCAACCACTTTTTTGTGCCTGCTCTTTTATTTTTATTCAGATTTCAAAGTTTTAATTACTCGGCCACCCACGGCTGTCGCAACCTCGCTAGCTCGGCGATGGCTATCAAACAGCGCGATAACTCCGCTTCCGCTACCCGTCATCACGATTCCCAGCGGGTTGTGGTCATGAAAACGCTCATACGCGTCCGAAATTTTTGGATTTAGTCGCATGGACGGCTGGCTTAGGGCATTGCCAATGAGTCTACCTATCTCACTAAAATCGCTAGCCTTCATAGCGTCAATCAGCCTACCGTTGTCGGTCGGCGAGTGCGGTGCGCCGTAAATTTCGTCAAACTTAACGAAGGAATCTCGGCTCAAAACGCATCCACCCGTAAGCAAAACGAAGTACATTTCGGGACAAAAGACGGGAGTAATTTTTTCGCCCAAGCCCTGCACTCTCGCTGCTCCGCTACCGCTCATAAACGGCACGTCCGAGCCTGCTTTAAGCGCAATTTCGCTGTTTGTTACCCCAAAATATCTCATTACCGCAGCGGAATCGGCGCTACTACCGCCCAAGCCCGCGCCTATCGGAATACCCTTTTTTACATCAACGCTTATGGGGTGCGCCAAGTCACTGCAATCACGTTCAATGATTCCGTACGCTTTTTCTACCGTACCGCCACCCTCGATGCCCAAATCGTAGCGTACGCAAAACTCTTGGCTCGGGTTTATCGTCACGCTGTCGAACAAATCCACGCGCGCCATTACCGAGTCGAGAGCGTGCATTTTGCCCAAACTTACGATATTAAGCGAAAGATTGATTTTTGCATAAGCCTTAATTTCCATACGGCTATTATATAAAAGTTTGCTCCGGTTGTCAATCGTTTGAGATTTTGGACCAATTGCCTGCGAAGGTCAGCCAGCATTAGCTTTATTAATTATCAATAGCTCGATTAGTCCGCTCAATTCAACCCCTCGCACACAAGCGTCTTTGCTCACTACTTTTTCAGATGCCTGTACGCAACTATTCTCTCTCCGCCCCTGAGTGGCAGCTCGAGATGAGGATTTTGGACTAAAACAAGCTCAGGCGTGGTGCAAAGCGCCTTTGCAATCTCCCACAAGCTTTCGTTTTGGCGGGCAATATGTAGTGAAATAGCCGAGGTCGGCACGCTAATTTCCTCACCCTCCGTCACCATAGTAATAATTTCGACACTACGTCCTTCGCAAACGCTGACCAAAACCGAAATTTCCGCGCGGATCGCAAGCTCGTTTCCGCGCCTAACCTTTGGCTTGATTCTGGCTACGCTAGCACTAGCAACCACCTCGTCCCTCTCGCAAACGGATGCAGATTTTGTAAGCGAAAACGGAATTTCCGCCACCACCGAACTCAAAGTGTTGGACTCGGAGGAAAAATAAATTAGATTCGCGCCAAAAACTCCGTCTACCACAACTCTGCCCTCCAGGGCGTAGGCGCTGGCGATTTGAACGGTCGTGCCCGTAACCGCAACGATGTTGTCAGCAATCGGCATTTCGTCACCTAGCGTGATACTTCCGTCGATTTCATCGGCAAACGAAAAAACACCCTTGCTCGCCGCATATTTTACGGACTGGCACTCTTTTTTTAGCTCGCACGCCACCGAAAAAGCGTCGGTTACACAGCTCGCCTGCCCCTTAGCAAAGACGAAGCCATGGGCACGAGCGCGGAAGCAAACCTTTAGCCTGCCCTCTTCGAGAGCAGTTTCGACAGACGAAACGCAGACGCTTGCATCCACCAAATTGCCGTTTCTCGTTCCGTCCGCCCTACACTCGTTGAGATACGGACAAACGATTTCCTTTTGGAATATTTCGCCGTTTTTTCTGCCCAAGGCACGCAAAACGAATTCGCCGCCTGCTCGCACCATATCCACCTGAGAATCAAAATTTTTGATAACCGTGGCGGTTTCGTAGCCAAGCAGTTCGTCGCAGTCAAAATCCTCTTCGGTTTCGGCTATGAACTCGTCACCAAACGCCGAAACAAGCGAGGTGTACTCGATAGTTTGCTCATTTGTGTACAAATTTTCCCCACCGCTCGCCAAATACTTGGTACGCTGTGCGCGAGAATCGAACAGCGTCAATTCCAGCACCGCCAAAAGCTTTATTTCTTCGGCGGAAAATTCCGTTGCCTTTGCCTCCACGACCTTAATGGCGAGATACGGCTTGCCAGCCTCGATCGCCGCGTCGTTGATTTTGTCCGAAAAATCCGCGCTTCTTTCCAAACTGAGCGTTTCTCCTGCCTCGGTAATATACAAAACCCCAAAGTTCACGCGTCCTGAAACTCTCGCTTCCTGACTAAAAACTTCGGTTGGCTCAGCGGACACAGTAGCTGTCACGCCCAAAATTCGCTTGATGGACGAGCTATGCACCTGCGCGTTAGCCTCCACCGCAATCTGCGCGGTGCAAAGTCTTTTGTTGCAAGAGAGCGCAACGACTTCGGATATAGGTTCAATTGCCATAAATAGCAGCCTCCCGTAAAAATATAATTTGTCCAAATAACACTATATTTTATAGACCTGTCCGCCCGTTTATGACAACAAATTTTATTCGTTACCAAAAAAATAAATTTTTGGTCTATGCTACGCTTTTTGCTCAAAATAGTTTTTTATTTAACCTCGGCTCTTTTGTGGTTAACTGCCGTAACATTAAAGTTTTTTGCCTGCCGTGCTTATTCCTTAAGCACAACGTCCCCGCAAATCACGTCGCTGTAACTGCACGAAAGCTTGTCAATAAGCTCGTCACCGTCTATCCTTAGCGTAAAAACCGACGAGTATACGCCCACCACTTCGCCCAGGTATTTGACCACTCTTTTGCGCCCTTTGTTGACCTTAATTTCTATCAATTTGCCTTTTAGTCCCTCGATATTACTCTTTGCCTCACTCAAGCTCATCGTTCTTTTTCTCATAAAAACCTCCGTAGTGATTATTGCCAAATTTACGCGCTTTATTCCTCTCGCTACGAAAAGGAGCAAGTGATCGGCAAAAGCAATATCCGCTCACGACAAATCTGCGGCAAAATTTTTGACAAAGCCTTAATAAAAAAACGGCAAGGGTATTTGCCGTTTTTCCAATCTTTTATTCTAATTTTGTGCCTTTTTTTGGGGATGCAAAACTTTTGTCACTACGCAACAAAATTCGATCGCAAAAATTCTCGACGTACCGCCACCAAATTATTTGTCGTAGTCGTCCTCTTCGTCGTCCTCGTCCTCTTCATCCTCGTCATCAGCCAAAAAGTCGTTAGGATCAACATCATAATCAAAATCGTCAGGATCCTTGTATCCGCTTTCTTCCGCCTCTGCCTCAGCGTCTTCTTCCTCTTCGGCAACAAGGTCGAGCGAAATTTCCATTTCGTCATCCATATCGTCACCATCATCTTCGGAATACATCCAATCATCCTCTTTTTTCGCCTCGGCAGCCTTAGCGTCACGGGCTTTTTGGCAAAGGAAGCAAATGTCCTCATCCTCGTTGAGATAATTGACTTTGCAAACAGGACAAAGCTTTTCAGTTTCCATCTCGTCATCAGGAATAAGAATACCCTTGTCCAAAAGGCCGAGCTCGGCTTTGCAAACGTTGCAATACTCGTCTTTTTCCTCAATATAATTGAGTTCACAGCGTGGGCAAATTACGTAAACAGGTCTTTTAATGTCGCTCATAAAGCACTCCGATATATCAAGCAAATTTCATTGACGAAAATAACTGTCAATGCGTTGATATTATATTCATTTTGGGCTAGATTGTAAACTGTTTTTATATCAAAACTAAAAATTTTTTGCTTAAAATTCCTTTTTTTGCCAAAAAACTAGATTTTCCGATCTACTTGCGTCTGATTTTTGCACCTAACGAAAAGTTTTGCTAAAGACTTGCACGGCAAAAATCTCCTTTCGGCGCAGATATTGATGTGATATATTTTTGCGAAAAAGAAAAAACGGGACGGATAAATATTCCGCCCCGCCGATTTATTAGTTATTTTCGCCTATTATTTCGCTTTAGGACCAGCGTTCTTGATGCTTTCTGGCATCTTGTCGTATTTAGCGAAATTCTCTTCGAAGAGCTTAGCAAGCTTGTTAGCGGTAACGTCGTACTCTGCCTTGTCAGCCCACATAGCCTTAGGGTCGAGAACATTGCTGTCCACGCCTTCTACTGCCTTAGGGATTTCGAGACCAAAGAACGGCTCTACTACGAACTCTGCGTTCTTAAGGCTGCCGTTGAGCGCTGCGGTAACGATTGCGCGGGTGCCAGGAAGACTCATACGCTTACCAACGCCGTACTTTCCGCCTACCCAACCGGTGTTGATAAGGTAAACTTCTGCGCCGTGCTTTTCGATTTTCTCACCGAGCATCTCTGCGTAAACTGCGGAGTTGAGCGGAAGGAACGGAGAACCAAAGCAGGTAGAGAAAGTAGCAACAGGATCTACGATTCCTCTCTCGGTTCCTGCAACCTTGGAGGTGTAGCCGGATACGAAGTAGTACATAGCCTGCTCCTTGGTAAGTCTTGCAACCGGTGGGAGAACACCAAACGCGTCTGCAGTAAGGAAGATAACGGTGTTAGGATGTCCGCCAACGCTTGGCTCAACCTTGTTAGGAATATAATAGATAGGGTACGAAACTCTGGTATTTTCGGTAAGGGATTTGTCGGTATAGTCAGGCTCGCGGTTTTCGTTAACGACAACGTTTTCTACAACCGAACCAAACTTGATTGCGCCGTAAATTTCCGGCTCGTGCTCTTTGCTGAGGTTAATACACTTAGCATAGCAGCCGCCCTCGATATTAAAGATACCGTCGTCAGACCAGCCGTGCTCGTCATCACCGATAAGACCGCGCTTTGGATCAGCGGAAAGGGTGGTTTTACCGGTTCCGGAAAGACCGAAGAACAAAGCGGTGTTTCCGCTGCCATCTAGAGCCATGTTAGCCGAACAGTGCATTCCAAGAACGCCCTTCTTAGGAAGGAGATAGTTCATAACACTGAATACGGACTTCTTCATTTCGCCTGCGTACTTAGATCCGGCAACCAAAACTACTCTGTCGGTAAAGCTAATTACGATAGCAGCTTCGCTGTTGATTCCGCACTCTTGTGCGTCGAGCTTGAGACCAGGAGCGCAAATTACTGCAAAGCCTTCTTCAAAGTTTTCGAGCTCAGCGTCGGTAGGACGGATAAGCATATTGCGCATAAAGAGGTTCTGGGAAGCGTACTCGTTGATAACTCTGATAGGGGTGCGGTATTTTTCGTCAGCGCCTGCAAAACCGTCAAATACATAAACTTCTCTTTCCGAAAGATAAGCAGCGATTTTAGCAAAAATCTTGTCGTAGTTTTCTACGGAAATCTTTACGTTTTCTTTGCCCCAGTTGATATCTTCTCTTACACCTGGCTCGTCAACGATAAAACGGTCTTTTGGCGAACGGCCGGTGTATTTTCCGGTTTCTACGAGCAAAGCGCCGGTGTCAGTAAGTTTGCAAGGCTCAGTCTTGAGCGCGGTTTCAACGAGAACAGGCA
Source organism: Clostridia bacterium (assembly GCA_017396125.1). Taxonomy (GTDB): domain Bacteria; phylum Bacillota; class Clostridia; order Christensenellales; family Pumilibacteraceae; genus RGIG1965. The sequence goes on along the minus strand of JAFQMX010000065.1, from coordinate 15,800 downwards.
CGGTAAGGTTGCGGTGAATGTTCTTTGGCACGATAGCGTGTCTGTATTTTTTCAATTCAATCATATTTTTCCTCCATAATTATATATCTCAAAACGCCTGCACTTATGATCGGCATAACTTTTTTTCGATCATCAAAAAAGTAATTGGCATAATTGATTTTTAGTTTTCGTAGCGCTATTTTTGGTAGCGCCAAATTGTGGCACAAAGCAATCGACTGCGAGCTTACGCTTTGGTACCAAACAGCAGTCCTTCTTTTACCATAGAGTTGGTCAATTCAATAAACTGCTCCACGGTCAGCGCCTCGCCCCTGATGCTAGGCGAATGCCCTGCCTTGACTAGCAACTGCTCGGCAAGAAGCTTGTCTATTCCCGCCCCACCCAAGCAATTAAGAAGAGTCTTTCGCCTCATGGAAAACGCGCATTTTATCAGCGCAAAAAGCTGCTGATAGTCCTTTACGTCATCTCGGTAGCACGGCTCGATATTGATAATCGCACTGTCCACGTTTGGCGGTGGGGTGAACAATTTTCGACTAACGGTGCGCAAAATTTTGACCTTTGCTCGGCATTGAATATTAGCCGAAATCGCGCCGTAATCTTTTCCGCCACGACTCACTATGCGCTCGGCAACCTCTTTTTGCACCATAAGGTTGAGCGAAGTTACGTCCAGTCCACCGTCCAAAAAATAGAAGATTATGGGCGAAGTGATGTAGTACGGAACGTTGGCGATTACCCTGAACGGCTCGCCATCCGTCAGCTCCCGTAATCTTTGCTGAGAAGTCTTGAGGATATCCGCAAAAACCAATGTTACGTTGTCGTAGCTAGCAAATTTCTCGGTCAGATGCGATTTTAGCGAAGTGTCGATTTCGATGGACACAACCTTTTTTGCTTTGCGGGCAATAGCCTCGGTAAGCGTACCTGCGCCTGCTCCCACTTCCACAACCGTCTCGCTGTCGGTAACGCCCGAATCGGCTACGATTGCATTAAGCAAATTGGTGTCGGTAATAAAGTTTTGCCCCAGCCCCTTGCTGAAACGAAACCCGTCACCGAGCAACTTGTCCACTACTTTGTCCATACGATAAATTTTATCATTACTGAAAGAAAATGTCAATAACCTACAAAAGAAAATTTACCTAACAGTCATTTTTTTGTAAATTCCCCCGACTTTTTGCTCAAAATCTCGAACAAAATGTTGGTTTGGGCGACGATTTCTCTCCTGCGTGCCAGCCAAACTGTCAGTCACAACGTCAAAACAAAAATCCATCCAGCACTCCGCACGCTTTGAGATAATCCAGACAAGTAACCTGCTCGCTCACATCGGGCGCAAGCGCAACGCAAAGCGCGCCCTCTTCCCGCTCCCTATCCACGCTAAATCCGTCGTCGCCATACAAACGGAAAAAGGTTTTTTTAGCCATCGAAAATATCTTTTTTGCATCAGCAAGCTCGGATAAAATTTCTTCACGGTAAATTTTTGCGCGGTATTTCATAAGCGCAAGATTATCTAACGGCTTTTTTTGGTATTTGTCGCTGACGGCGGACGCTATACCCAAATATTCCGCAATTAAATCCGCTCTGCGATTGTTGTCGGGCGGTGGCAAAAACGCCTTTTGACTCAAAAATAACCCTTCCGCGTACAAATCCACCAGTGCCGTCGCGTACAAAAACGCACTCTCTCCGTAGCTTTGCGCGCGCCTGCTCTCGTGGCTTGCAAGCATCTCGGCGCACAGCGTCGCCGCAACCTCGCCTCCGTAAATTCCGCCCTCTACGCCCTGCTCAAGCAAGGATATCACCGTTCCTGCCGATGCAATCGCCTGCGCAACACTCTTGTCGCGTCGGTCCAGCCCCGAAACCTTTTCTACCAGCATAGCCACCTCACGCTTTATCTTGCGATAAGTTTCACGGCAGGTTCGCTCCCCCATTAGCCAGCCGACGATAATATAATCCACCGCCGAAAAAAGCCTAGACACAGCCCAGCCAAAACCGCAGGCAAGCGTATTGAATTTTGGTGGAATAAGACCGTAATCCACCACCACACTGTGCGGAGAATTACATAATTTTTGCACAACGTACCCGTCTTTTTCGCACACGGTAGCAAGCGGAGAAGCGCAGCCGTTCAGCGTAAGCGGAACGAGTAAAAGCTTTTTTTGTAGCGATTGTGCGAACAGTTTTGCGTAGTCGCAAAGGCTCTTTTCGCCCACTCCCACCACCGCGGAAAAGTACTTTTCTTCACTCTCGCTCGGGCGTGACGGCGTAAGCATAGTCACGAGGTAACCCGCCGTAAACAGCTCTTTTTCCACCGCACGAGCCTCTTTTAAGCATCTCGGCTCGTACACGAGCGCAACCTGTGCACCCTCGGGCGCAAGCCTACACATATCTCTCGCCAGCGAAGAAATTGCACCCTTGCCCTCTCGCACCATAACCGTGCGCACCTCATGAATTTTACCGCAGGGACATTCCAACGTTTGCCCCACTAATTCGTTGATTTTCATACCCTATCCTCCACCGCCAATTATACCACTAAAGCTGCGCAAAAAAAGGATAAATTATGGCGCATTCCGTCGAAATTACTCACCGCACAAAGCCGTACTACCAACCGCACAAAGCACAGTTATTCATCACAAAAAGCCGAAATTACACCCAACGCAAATCGCTTCATCTACGCCCAAAAAGCGTAAAAAAATACGGTGCGCGTTTGTTTGCACACCGTATTATAATTATCGATTTGTCACAAATTTCTATATGCGTATCAAAAAATCATTAACCGCCGATTTCCTTGATCAAATCTTTTACCATCTTGGTTTTTACGTTAACCTTGTTAGCGGTATTCTTATAATAATAGATACGGGTATCCTGCCAGTTGGTAATAGCGGATTCCTTTTTGCTTTCGAGTACCTCTGCCTCGATAATATCATAAATGGTCTTGTACTGACCTGCGGTCTGGTAATCGCTGAGACCTGCAACCTTTTTGGAGGTATTGCCTGCATAGTACATAATATGCACGCCGTACGGAGTGATTACGTAGTTGTCGAGAACCGCACCGATAGAATAGCCGTTGTCACGGAACTCTCTTGCACCGTCAGCAAAAGCCTGCATATAGGTTTCTTCTTCGTCCGCATCAAGCTTGTACTTTACGGCATAACCGAGGTCGTTAGCAAAAATTCCCGGGTCGGTATTGTACTTGTAAATAAGCTCGTTGAACTTGCGCTCTGCCTGCTTAGCGTTTGCAGCGAGTGGATTCATAGCCGCAACAACCTCGTTGAACACCTGCTCAACGGTCTTAGGGTTAGCGGTATTGTCCTCGCCATTTACATGCTCGTAAACAATGGTCTGCTCTACTGCTTCTTGAAGCGCTCTTTCGTAAGCGCTAGGCGAGAGAGTTTTTTCGAGCTCCTTGAGTTCATCCTGCTTTTCTGCGGAGAACGGAAGAAGAATGTGCTTAACATAAATATAGTGGTCGGCAGGGTTGTACAAAACGGTAACTCCGTCGTCGCCGGTCACTGCAGAGTGATAAGCGTCGATATTAGTGTCGTAAGACATCTTTTGGGAATCGAGCTTGCTGTTATACTTTTGGGTAACCTCTTCCTTGCTAGCGGTGATGCCCTCGGTAATCATTTCCTCAAGCATCGCTACCTTCTTTTCTCTGATGAATCCGTCGCCGTAAAGCTTCTTGATGAGAGTGGTACGTCCAAGAATAGGATAAACGAATTCCGCACCCTGTTCCTTTTCTACCTTTTTGATAAGCGCAACGTCTGCCTTAACCTGCTCTTTTTCCTCGTCGGTAAGATCAATAAGAAGATCCGCGTTGCTGGTATAAACAGTAATAAGACGTTTCATAGCCTCTCTACCCAAGGACTTCTCCTTGATAGAGCCGTGATATCCAGGATATCTGTTGCCATACTTGGCTTCGTCCTCGATATACCAAGAGGTGTCGAGATACCACTCGTCGTGATACTGTCCAAGCTCGCCGGTATAATAAACCTTTTCGTTTTCTTCGGTTTCAGGATAATCGTTAGCAAAGAGCGGATAGGTAGTTTCCGAAGTGCTGGTCTGTGCCTCGGTCAAAAGCTGCTCGTCGCGCTCATCGAGAATCTGATTGTAGATGGTAAACAAATCGGTGTCAATCGAAGAATAAACGCTATGCTTAATCTCGTCGATGGCATCCATATCCCAAGCGATATCGCCTGCTTCCAAACGAATATCGGCTTCGATAAGCAAAAGTTCCATTTCCACAATCTGATCCATAAGGTTATTAACGGTATTTTCTACCGAAAGACCTGCGTTGATACTAGTCATACCCTGGGAATTAACGTAGCTTACGAGAGTGGTCTTGCGGATCTGCTTTTTCTCCGAAGTGTAAGTCCACTCGGTTCCGTCCGCCCTAGTACCCGACTCGGTAATAGGCTCGATAGTAGCGATAACTCGCATATAGTCTCTTTCATAGTTATGAACGAACAAGTTACATCCCGACAAGATGGATACGCTCATAATAAGACTGACAAGTGTACAAATAAGTTTTTTCATATTTTCCTCGTTTAAAATTTATAAAGCCGTGGCTAAATTTCTAATAGGTACAAAATATTATACAATATAGCAAGCAAAAAAGCAACCTTTTGTCCGTCATTTATTGCAATTAACCAAAAAATTAATGATATCTCGGCGTGCAGTAAGGCCGTTATTCATCACGATTTGCGGTTTTGAGGACATTTTCAGTGTAGCGTAGCCACAACTCGACACCGCATTCACTATTTTTTCGGTTACGTCCTTGACCAAATCAAAGGTAATTACGCCCTCCAGCTTCTTGAAGGTTACCGACGAAGCCGAAATATTCGTCGCCAAATTCTTGACGAGCGCTACGTACGCAAGGTTTTTGAGCGCAACCGGCACGGAACCGTAAATATCTCTTACGTCGTGGAGCAAAACGTCCGTTTCCAGCACGGAGCTGAGGCGGGATATTCGCGAATAAAGTTCCAGCCTTGAGCGGTTGTCCGGCACGAATCCCTCCGGCACGTACGCGTCTGCGTCGGTATACACCTTGACCTCTCTTCTCTCCACGGCGGTCTTGTTTTCGCGCAGTTCGTCCACCGTTTCCTTGAGAAGCTTGCAGTACATATCGTAACCAACCTTTTCCATATGGCCGTGCTGTTGCTTGCCCAAAACGTCGCCCGCGCCTCTGATTTCCAGGTCACGCATAGCGATTTTGAATCCCGAGCCCAGCGCGGTGAACTGCGAAATTGCGTCCAATCGCTTGTAAGCGGCATCGGACAAAATTTTGCTTCCGTCGTAGGTAAAAAACACGTATCCGAGCCTGTTGCTTCGACCTATTCTTCCCCTGAGCTGATACAGCTGGCTCAGTCCGAGCTTGTCCGAATCCACCACTATCATAGTGTTGGCTCTCGGCATGTCGATACCGTTTTCGATAATAGTGCTCGCAATAAGTATGTCCGATTTGCCCTCAACGAAACCGTCAATAACTTCTTCGAGCTTATTTTCTTGCATTTGACCGTGGCCGACGGAAATTTTTACGTTGGGCAGTAGCGCGGAAACTCTGGCGGCAAACCTGTCGATATCAGCCACTCTGTTATAAACTATAAACACCTGACCGCCACGGCTTATTTCTCTTTCTACCGCGTCGCAAAGCAGTCCCTCAGAAAATTCGGTAACAAAGGTTTGCACGGGAATTCTCTCCATAGGCGGAGTGTCCAGCACGCTCATATCGCGTATTCCCGTCATGGACATATGGAGCGTGCGCGGAATAGGCGTTGCGGAAAGAGTGAGAACGTTGACGTTCTTTTTCAGTAGCTTAATCTTTTCCTTGTCCTCTACTCCAAACCTTTGTTCTTCGTCAAGAACGAGCAGTCCCAAATCCTTGAACTTTACGTCTTTGCCCAGCACTCGGTGCGTACCGCAAATTATGTCCGCCTTGCCCGTCGCCATCATAGCGATATTCTCCGCCTGCTTGGACGGAGTTTGAAATCTCGTAAGCGGAAGAACGTTTACGCCAAACGAGCCCATACGTTTTTCCAAAGTGTGGTAGTGCTGTTTTGCCAAAATGGTGGTGGGCGAAAGAAAGGCGACTTGCTTGCCGTTTAGCACGACGTTGTAAGCGATTCGCATCGCAACCTCGGTTTTGCCGTAGCCAACGTCACCGCAAAGCAGTCTGTCCATAATTTTCCCGTTTGCCAAATCCTTTAGTCCGTCGTCGGTGGCGGTAAGCTGGTCGTCCGTTTCGACGTACGGAAAAGCGGCGTAAAATTCCAGCATTTCCTGTGTGTGCGGATCGTACTTATATCCCTCGGCGCTGCTTCGCTCGCTGTACAGCGTAAGCAAATCAAAAGCCATTTGGCGCAAATTCGCCTTGACCTTTTGCTTGACCTTGGCAAAATCGTCTCCACCGATTTTGGAAAGCTTGGGCGCGTCACCCGCAACATATTTGGACAAGCGGTCCATATTTTCTACCGGCAGGTACAGCTTTCCGCCCTCGCGGTACGCGATAATCAGGTAGTCGCGCATTTTGCCGTCGAGGTTGAGCGACTTAATCGCCTCGCACATTCCTATACCGTGCTTTTCATGAACGACGTATTCGCCCACTTCAGGCAGTGTGAACACGTCCTTTTTACTGCGCTTGATAGTTTTTTTGGCTTGCTTGATTACAAGGTCGCCCCTGCCGATAAGCACGGTTTTTTGCTCGTGAAAAATTGCGCCCTTTGCCAAATTCTCTTGGCTGACGCGCACGCCCACGCCGGCTTGGGCAAACATTCTCTCCAGGCTGGTCGCGAGCTTTTCTTCACCGGCAAAAACGGTAATATCGTAGCCGTTGCCCTTCCAAATCCTACAATCGTCCACCAGCTGGTCAAACTTTCTGCTGTAGGACGGAATTTCCTTTTGGTTGAGGTCAAACACCGCCGTCGGTGAAAAAATTCGGTTTTGCGAAGTGAGTTTATGAAAGGCGAGCTTGCGGTTTGCGTGGCTGAGGTACTCAAAATTGAGCTGACGCATAGCGAAATTCATTACCTCGCCCTTTTGCAACAGCGTACTGACTCGCGACTGATTCTCCTTTATCAAAATGTCGCACATCTCGTAAATGCGCTTGGACTCATCGTAAATTACCGTGTCGATTTGGGCGAAGTCGGTCAGGCTCGTATGCTCCAAAAGCGGCATAACGAAGGTCAGCGAACTGTCAAAAGTTCCGCCTAAAAGTCTTGTCTTTACCGCGTCCAGCACCGCCTCTTGCCTTGCCTTTTCATCGCCCGAAAGCTTGGGCGCGTTCTTTTCCAGCTCCACCACGATTTTTTCGCCGTCGTCGTAGAAAATTTCAGTACAAGGAATAAGCGTTGCTTGTTTTAGTTTTTTTATTGAAGTTTGGGTTTCGGGGTCGATAACCGCTATCGAATCCACCGTGTCACCAAAAAACTCTATACGTAGCGCGTTATCTTCGCCCGGCGAAAATACGTCGATTATACTTCCGCGCACCGCAAATTCTCCTGCGCTCTCTACCCTGTCCACTCTGGAGTAGCCGTAGCGAGCAAGCGTAGCGGAAAGAGCGTAGGTGTCGTAGTCCTCATCTTTTTTAACGTGCACAACCCCTGCGCCGTAGTGCTCGGATTTTGGGTAGAGCTGGAGCATGGCGGCGGCGGTGGTAACCACAACGTTGGCTTTTTTTGCCGCGATTTTTCCCAACGCACCCAGTCTCTTGTACAAATCCCCGCCTCGCGTTTCGACAAACGTCAAAACATCGTCGCGAGCGGGCAAATACACGCAGTCGCTGCGGATAGAGGACAAAATTTCGTAGGCTTTGGTGGCGGTGACGAAATCGGCGCACACGTAAACAAACCGCTGCACGAAAGACGCGGTTATCACTCTAGCCGAAAAGTCCGCTCCGAATACCGAAACGGCTGCTCTGTCCTTATTAATTTCCTCCAGCGCCTTAGCTAGATTTGCGCTAGGTCGCAGGCTTTTGTCCAAATCCGTCAATTTTTCTCCCCTTTTGGTTATATAAACATAACTATAATACGGTTAAACTCCAATTTTTATTTTCGGAGTAGGATGGTATTTTTTGTAGAATCACCTTGGTTTTTGCGCAATTAGCGCGTTTTACCCACAAAATCCGCACGGTTTTACCTGTTTTTCGTATTTTTGCGCCAAAATTCCAGTGCCGTAAAAATTAGACAAAAAGACCGCCCCATCAATTTAGGCGGTTTTTTATCAAGCTTTTATGCCCGTAAGTTTTAGCGCTTCGTCTGCAGCCTGCGCCAGCAAATCATAAAAATGCTTGCGGTCCGCGGACGGAACTTCGGACAAAACGAAATCAGCCAGCGGTACGAAGGGAGGCGGTTTTCCTATGCCCACGCGCACTCTGGCAAAATTTTCGGTGGCAATAGTTTCGATAATGTTGCGCATGCCGTTGTGCGTACCTGCGCTACCCTTGGCCCTGACGCGCAAAGTTCCGCGCTCGATGTCGATATCGTCGTAAATCACAACCATATCGCTCGGCTCGGCCTTGTACTTTTTCAAAAGTTGCTTTACCGCAACGCCGGAAAGGTTCATATAAGTGAGGGGTTTGGCAATAATCAGCCTTTCTCCGCCAAAAAATGCCTCCGCAATAAGCGAATCACACTCCCGTTTTTTGAACTTCATCCCCAGTTTATCGGCGAGGCACTCCACGGCCAAAAAACCCATATTGTGATGGGTGTAGGCGTACTTGTCCCCGTAATTGCCCAATCCTACGACGAGTTTCATTACGCTCCGAAGTTTTCGAGAGCCTCAATAAGCGCGTCGATATCGATTTGATGAACGGCAGCCGCTTCCGCCAAAGTCTCTTCTCTTGCGATAGCGCAACCGAGACAGTGCATGCCAAAGCTAAAAAGAACTTCTTCACAGCCAGGCTTTACTTGCAACGCTTCATAAATAGTCATGTCTTTGTTAATCATAGTTTTATCTCCTTTACGCAAGTATTTTAGCATTTTGAGATGGTCTTGTCAACGAATTTGCATTGCTGGTGCTAAGCTAGGCATATTTAGGCTCGCCATTTCATAAACTACATTGAATTAGGCGACGGCGCGGGAAAGATACGCGCGGTGCGATAGCAAAAAGGAGCGTAATATGTACAAAGTCAGCGAACTTTTGGGCAAGCCTTTGATTGATACCTTTGATGCGAAAATCGTGGGTACGGTAAGCAATATTTACTTTGACGAGGGGCTGGTCGACGCTCTTTTTTTGTGCGTCACCGACGAGGAAATGAATCAATCCTTTTTGAGCGTGGGCGACGTAAAAAGCTTGCACGGCGAGGCCGTAACCGTCCAGCGCTTTTACGCGGTCAATCCTCCGCCTTGCACCAAAAACCCCATTAACCTGCCTGCCTACGATCAAAGCGGTAAATCTTTGGGCAAAATCCGCGACCTCGTTTTGCAGGATAGGCGAGTCCAAAAAATCGTGTGCGAAAAGGGGTGCTTCGAGCGCAGCGAACTGCTTTCCCATTCCCCGTCACTATTGATTTTTCGACGCGAAAAAGAGGCTAACCAAACCTAATTTCCTCAGAAAAAACGCCGGGCTGAATTAATCGCTTTATAAACCAGCCATATCATACAAAGACAAAACGCGCTACGAAACTGCAGCGCGTCTTTGCCGTTATAAAAGCATCCTAATATAATTTATAATAATTTTCGTAATAATTCTTTTGGTACGGTGTGGCAAATTTGCGACCACCGTGCTTTTTCTTTTGCCCACCTGCCTAGTCCACAAGCAAGCGCCCACCAAAAAACATCTTTTTTCCGTAGCCAAAAAGCCTATCTCCAGCTATAAAGTCTTTTGCCCAAGCCTCTAATTATCGCTTCCACCGCCATGCAAATCGCAACGACGGCAATCGTGAGCGCCATGAGCTTTGCGGTATCGAACATAAATCTCGATTCCTGCATCAGCCAGCCAATGGAATTAAAGGACTGCGCCAGTACCTCAGCGGAAACCACGACCTTAAGCCCTAGGCTTATGCCCGACGCAACCGCGTCCACGAGCGCCGGCAAAATCTGCGGAACGTAAACGATTTTTATCATCTGCATCTTGCTTGCGCCAAACACCTTTGCCGTTTCCACCAAATCCTTGTCCACGGCCTTTAACGACACCGCAAACGACGAGTAAATCATCGGGAACAATACGAGTACGGTTACTAGCACCGGCGTAATATTGGAGTCCGTCCAAATAATAAACAACAACACCACCGCCATGGTCGGCAAGCACCTGATTATATAAAGAATAGGCTTAAACAACCCCTCCGACGATGGCAAAACCGCCGTTATCATTGCCGTCAAAAACGCGCACACGAAAGAAATTCCAAACGCCATAAAGGTTCGCTTTGTCGTAAACCAAAAGCTGACGTAAAATTCTCTGCTGCCAAACACCTCGCCCAGTCTCTTTGCCGAAGAAAGCGGTGACGGCAAAATAAGCTCCGAATCGGTGGTCCTTGCCGCCACGCCCCATATCACAAACAGCACCGCTAGCGAAACAAAGGGAAATATTAAATTTATCAGCAATCTTTTTTTCATAAAAGGTTCCTTTTTTACGATTTGTCCGCTCTACCGTCTTTGCTTGTCTGCCCTAGCGTCGTTTGTAGCGTTTCTTACTATTATTTTGTAGGCTGTGTCAAAAAATTCACTATACGTACCGCGTTTTTTGTTCAGCCTCTTATATTATTTTGCTCAGTAGCTATTTTTAGTTTGCGCCATAGTAGAACGCGTCGGCAGGAGGAGTAACCCCAAGCGCGGTCATAAACGCGTTTACTTCTGCTTTAACCTCTGATGCAGGCTTGCAAACGAGGTTGCATCTACCCACGATGGTTGCGTTGAGAGCGGCAAGCGAGGACGCTGCGCCCTGGTACATATTGTTCTTAACTGCTTCAAGCGCGTCGGCAGGATTTTCGGCACACCACTGAGCGTTGCCAGCGAGCTTAGCAACGAGCGCGTTTATTACCGAATCAGGAATTCCATTCTTTGCAATAAGGCAAGCCTGTGGGAATCCCTGCACGCCGTTGTTGTAACTGCCGTAAATTTCCTGCAGGTTAAGAAGCGAGCTTCCCTCAATTTTGCTTACCGAGCCGGTCGCTGCAGGCTCACCCAAAACCGCTGCGTCCGCCTGACCGGCATTTCTCATAGCGATAGCGTTAGGGCCGTCCGACGCATAACGGATAGCAACCTTACCCTCTACTGCGGTTTCGCTCTCCACGTACTCGATTTGCGCCGCATTAAGACAAGCGATAAACACGAGCGAAGGTACTTGGCCTCTGCCGATACTAACAACGGTTTTGCCCACGAGGTCAGCGAGCGAGGTTGCTCCGCTTACGTTGATGTAAAGGTTTCCGTAGGTATTAACCGAAACCATTTTGTACTGTGCCTGATTTTTGTTATAAAGATTAACTGCTGCGTTGGTTGGGATTATCGCAAAATCTGCCTCACCGCTGGTTACGTAGGTTGCGATAGTCGAAGCGTTAACGACGTTGTAGTCAAATTCCTTTCCGCCGATCTTCTCTCCGCTACTCATAACGCTAGCCATCGAAAGTGCAGGCGCGCCGTCCGGCATAAATACGGTATAGGATTCTTTTCCGCCACCGCCTCCGCCACATCCAAAAGCGAAAATCGCAAGCGATAACGCCAATGCAAAAGCCAACAGTTTTTTCATAATGCCAATTCTCCTTTTTTAAATTTTTGTATCTTTACCAGCCAAAAACGGCTGAGTATTTTCGTTTTAATATAGTTTTCTTATTATAATTTTCGCAAAATCGCGAGTACGTATGCAGTTTTTCGCGACGCTGGCGCTGCTACCTCATCAAAATTACCACAACCCCAAAAATCTTATACGCCAAACAGTGACTTTGCCTTTACTCCGTCGATACTGCCCAGCTTGCCACACAGCGAATTTATTTGCGAAGAGGGCGCGTCCATAACCACGCTTATCACCGAAACCTCTTTGCTGCGGCACGGAATACCCATTCTGCCCACCACGAACTGCGAAAACTCGTGAAGAAGCGCGTTGACTTTTGTTGTCGCTTCGATATTCTCCACAAACATACTTATTACTGCCAATCTCTTTTCTTGGAGTTGTTCAGACATAAAAAAATCTCCCTTGCCCAAAAGGAAAAGAGAGTCTACTGCACCACCAAAGACCAAGACACTTCGTGCCTCTGCTCGCATAAATTCTATCTCGCCAATTTGCTTTTCACGTTTGCCTCTGCTTTCGCATCGTACATCAGCGTTTTTGCCCGCATTTTTTTGATAAGAATTTTCTCTTTCCTTTACCGTCAGGCTTCCCTTTCGATTTAGGCAACTATATTCTACACCAAATTTTCTCCGTTGTCAACAGTTAGTATAGACTAACTGACGCTTTTTCAAAAAATTTTTTTCTTTTTTCATAAGTTTCCATTGCGCTAGCATATAAATATGCAGAAGAGTTTTAGGCAAAGGAAGTATTATGAGCAAAATTTGGCTGATTATGTTAATTTCGTCGGTTTCCACCCTGCTTTTCGTCAATCCGGCAGGGGCTGTGGAAGCAATGCTAGTTGGCTCTAATTCTGCTTTGACACTGGCGATGACGCTGGTTGCGACGTACGGATTTTGGCTGGGTTTTTTTGCTGTACTCGAAAAAACAGGAATCGCGGATTTGATTTCTAGACTGCTTCGTCCCGTCATTAGATTTCTCTTTGGGGGAAGTAGTGACGAAGCGCAGAAATACGTCGCTATGAATATGTCCGCAAATCTTCTTGGGCTTGGCAATGCGGCGACGCCCATGGGCATCAAAGCCGTCGAGCTACTTGGCAACAACGAAGAAAGGGCCAACGACAACGTCAAGATGCTAATAATAATTTCATCGACCTCCCTTCAGCTATTGCCGTCCACGGTAATAAGCATGCGGATTGCGCATCACTCTGCTTTTCCTACAGCTTTTCTGCTAGCCTGCACCGTGGCTACGGTATGCTCGACGCTTATTGGTGTCGCTCTATGTAAAATCTTTGCTAAGCTTGGCTCAAAAAATTCTACTGGATATAGAAAAAACTTGGGCTCATGTCACAAAAAAGCGAACACGTATGCACAATTTATCGACGCATCGCCAACCAATAGCACAAAACTTAAAACAAGTAGGGCGCAAAAAAATGAGTAAATACGTAATCCCTATTATTTTTTTGACAGTTCTCGTCACTGCTTTTTTCAGAAAAAAAGATCCTTATTCGTATTTTGTCGAGGGTTCTAGGTCGGCGCTTTCGCTGATGTTAGAGGTTTTTCCTTATCTACTGACAATAATGATGGCGGTGGAAGTTTTCAAGGTTAGTGGGGTAAGCGGGTTTGTGGCGAATCTGACTGCGCCGATATTTCGGCTAATGGGCTTGCCTGCAGAGCTCAGCGAACTTATGCTGCTCCGACCGCTTTCGGGTGCAGGGTCTCTAGCCGTGCTAGACGATATATTTGCAACCTACGGCGCGGACACATATATTGGCAACTGCGCCTCGGTAATCTACGGCTCTTCCGAAACGATTTTTTATGTTTCTACAATTTATCTGTCCAAATGCAAGACAAAAAAACTTGGGTATGCCCTGCCCGTTGCCGTTTTTTCTACCGTAATTGGTTGCATAATCGGCTGCGCCGTCTTGCGAATTTGCTAGCATCTTTGTGCCATGCTTTTCCCCATACTTTTCTCCGTACTTGACTTCGGAAATAAGAAAAAGGCTATCGATTTCTCAATAGCCCTTTTTTTGATTAAGTTTTGTATTATGCTTTTACAACTTCTCCAAGTTTAATCGATCCCGTAGTTAAAAAGCTTCCATTTACATCATACTGAGTTACATATAATGTTACACTTCCAGAGAGAGCATCTCTATCACCTACATAAGCCTTGAGAACGCCACCCTTTAATGTATATCCGATTTCATCATCAAGAAGTTCATTTATTATTTGAATAGAATTTACTGAATCTAATACTTTTGTAGAATCCGAAAGTTTAGTAATCATCTTAGTTCCAAGAATCATCGTAATTCCAGAACTGTTTGTAATCTGATTTCCGTTTTCATCATAGCTAGTTACCTGTGCATTAATAGAAATCTTAATTGTTGCTGCTTCATCATGCTTTGCGATATAATATCCATTACTCTCTTTTGTTGGCTCTATTTTTTCAAGCTTCTTTACATTACCAGTATACTTTTTATAAGAACCCATTATTTCGTCATTTAACATGCAATTTGCAGGAACACTACACATAGCCATAACTTCATGTCCTGAGTTTGTATACATAGTTCCTGTATATTTGGAATTTGCATCCATATTAATCGTCAAAGTGTTTCCACTTCCTTCGTACCCATGTCCAAGCATACCACCTATTGTATTACCTGTAGTACACACTAGAGTTGCATCAGATTTACTGTTAATAAACTCTACGGTATAACTAGCTCCTAAATCATCAAAGTTTGCAGTACCATAATTATAGAAGCTTCCCATATTATAGTTTCCCTCAATATAACCATGAACATTTATGTTTTTAAAAGTAGTTTTTCCACTATTAAAAATGTTACGTACTACTGCTGCGTCACTTGTCGCATTGAAAGTCGCATCAAAATTCTGCAAAACTATTTCATCATTTTGATTTTGATATCCTACAGTACGGAAAAGGTGATGTGGAAGATTTACAAACTTAACTCCATTACCGTCAAAAGAACCTCTGAGTTTAATTATGCCTCTTGGCAATTCCGCACAATCAATTTCAGAAACACCGTTTGCTACTTTGTAATAGGTATAATCTTTCTCGTAAGTCGTAGTAATGTTTACGAGATCTTCTACGTCTGCAATAAGATATGGATCAGCTTCAGTACCTATACCACCTGCAAAAAGAGTTGCGCCAGTCTTAATTTCTTCAATTTGTTCTTGTGTTTTGTTTTCGTGTTTTATTGCTATATTGTTCGCATTGTCTGTAGCTACAACTACATTTGCTGTATCCACAACAACAAGTGCATTGGTTGAGCCTGTTTCTTCCATTACGTAGCGACCTTTTTTAATCTGAGTAAAGTCTGCTTTTCCAAACTCATGGAATGATTCACCTGCAACTGCTTCGATAATTACTTCCGATGCGTTGCCATAGTGGTGAATTGTATCATTTGGAGCGTTAATAGTAAGTGTTCCACCATTGGTGCGGATTACTACTTCTTGTTCTGTCGATCCATTATAAGTAATAGAATTTACCTTTTCACTACCTACGTCAATACCCTTGCTGGTAGTGAACTCGGTCTTGGTTGCTTTGTACAAGTAGGTGGAGTAAATGTCGCTTACGTCGCTTGCAATCTGCCAGAGTTTGTACTCATCAACGTCATCTACTGTCTTAGTATCTGGAACGTATTTAAGCTCTTTTCCGTCCAAGTAAACGAAGCACTGGTTTACGCTGTCCCAAAGAATCTCGCCTTCAGAGGCTTTTGCATTGATTTTTGCGATGTTGTAGCCAAATTCGTCTGCTACGTCCAAAGCTTCTTGCATTGTTTTTTCTTCGCCAACGTTAGAGGTCAATGCGGTATTGAGATTTCTTACGAGCTGCATATCCGAGCTTTTATTTGCTTTTTCGATTATATTAGAAAAAGTAGGAATAAGCACTGCTGCAAGAATTCCGATTACTGCGATTACGACAACAAGCTCTACGATGGTAAAACCTTTTTTGTTGTTCTTTTTCATGGTTCTTCTTCCTTATAAATTTTTTTAGTAATACTTATCCACATTTATCACTCGACCGCAGGGCGATTTTTTTTGTGAAAAATACGAGTATTACAATGTGGTATAAGTGTACCCCCC
>JAFQMX010000064.1 GCA_017396125.1 Clostridia bacterium | reverse complement strand
TTTGACCTGCATAGAGCCGTCGGTAATAGTTCCCGTTTTATCCAAGCACAGCACGTCAACGCGAGCCAGCATTTCGATACAGTACAAATCCTGCACCAAAATATTACGCGTCGAAAGTCTGATTACGCTGACGGCAAGCGCAACGGAAGTGAGCAAGAACATTCCCGCAGGAATCATACCTACCACCGCACCGCTGGCACTCATTATGGTCTCCGCCATAGTGAACCCACTCTTGTAGGTTCGATAAACCAAAAATATAGAAATCGGAATTATAAAAAAGGTCGCAACTGTCATTATACGCTTAATGGAATTTTGCAACTCGCTTTTTGGTTTGCGATAGGATTTTGCAACCGAAGTAAGAGTTTCGACATAGTTGGTCGCGCCAACTTTGTCTACTCTGGCGTAGCAGCTACCCGACGAAACGAAGCTTCCCGAATACAACACGTCGCCCTTACTCTTTTTTACCGGTACGCTTTCACCGGTAAGCATAGACTCGTTGACCTCGATATCGCCGTCCTCAACTATACAGTCGGCGCAAATCTGCTTACCGAGATCAAAGTAAAGAATATCGTCCAGCACGACTTCATTAATAGGAATCTTAACCTTTTCTCCGTCACGAACAGCGACGGCGTTTGGCGCGGAAATCAAACTCAATTTTTCCACAGCCAGCTTTGATTTTATCTCCAAAACTATTCCTATGGTGATATTCGCAACTATTATCGCCAAAAACAACAGCTGAGTAACCTCGGCATTTGCCCAAATGAGCGCGCCTGCCACGATAAAAGTCAGAATATTAAAGAACGTGAATATGTTGGAAAAGAAAATCGAGCGATAAGTTTTTCCCACCTTGTTTTTGGTGGCGTTGATATAGCCCTGACCTTTTCTTTGCAAAACCTGCGTGGCACTGAGTCCGACGCTTAAGTCAGGCTTGAATCTCTCGGCAGAACCAAGATCGGTATTTATCATCTGTTTTTGATTTTTCTTTTCGGGAATTTTGCTTCCGTCGATTTTGTTGGTTTGTTTCATTTCGTCATCTCCGTAAAACTTTAAAAAATCAAAAGTACCCCTTTATAAATGTCACATATAATTTTAACAAAATTATGCAATCGTGTCAATAGTAATTGCAATATTGCACCGCTTGTTAATGCATTTTTAAGAAATTTTTGCCAAATTTCGCATACGTTAACCGTTTTTTTGAGATAAACAATTTTTTCACTGTCATTAAATTTTTGAAAGTCCAACGAGCCGGGATTAGGTCGCGGCGACGAACATATGCGCAATCTTCAAAAACAAACAAAAGACGCGCACCTTGCGGTACGCGTCTTTTTATTAAACTTATTAAAAGTTATTCGGCTTACTGAACGCCCTGAGCGATCATAGCAGCAGCAACCTTTTCGAAACCAGCGATGTTAGCACCCATTACGAAGTTATCCTTCTGGTTGTACTTGATAGCAGCATCAGCCATGTTTCTGTAGATGTTGTTCATCATAGCGTGGAGCTTCTCGTCAACTTCGTCCCAAGTCCAGGAGAGTCTCATGCTGTTCTGAGTCATTTCGAGAGCAGAAGTTCCTACACCACCTGCGTTAGCTGCCTTTGCAGGAGCAAACAACAAGCCCTTGGTGTTCTGGAATACTTCAACAGCTTCGAGAGTAGAAGGCATGTTAGCACCTTCACCAACGCATCTACATCCGTTCTTAACAAGCGCTTCTGCATGTGGCTTGCGGATATCGTTCTGGGTAGCGCAAGGGAGAGCGATGTCACATGGAACGCTCCATACACGGAGTTCATCCATAGAAGTAGTCTCGGTGTAAGTAGCATTTGGATACTTGATGAGGTAATCGCTGATACGAGCACGCTTAATTTCCTTAAGTTCGCGAACGTATTCGATATCAAGACCGTTTGGATCATAAATCCAACCGTTAGAGTCAGACATAGTTACAACCTTAGCGCCAAGGGTAACTGCCTTTTGAGCAGCATACATAGCAACGTTACCAGAACCGGAAACTGCTACTCTCTTGCCCTTGAAGGAATCTCCGTGGTCGTTGAGCATTGCTTCGGTAAGATATACGAGACCAAAACCAGTAGCCTGCTTTCTTACCAAGCTTCCGCCGTACTCAAGACCTTTACCGGTGAATACGCCTTCGTAAAGGTGAGTAAGCTTTTTGTAAGCGCCGTACATGAAACCAACTTCACGAGCGCCTACGCCGATGTCACCTGCTGGAACGTCAACGTTTGCACCAATGTGACGATAAAGCTCTGCCATGAAGCTCTGGCAGAAACGAAGGATTTCTGCATCAGACTTGCCCTTTGGATCGAAGTCTGCACCACCCTTACCACCACCGATAGGGAGACCAGTAAGGCTGTTCTTGAAGATCTGTTCGAATCCCAAGAATTTGATTATAGAAAGGTTAACGGATGGATGGAATCTCATACCGCCCTTGTAAGGTCCAATTGCGTTATTGAACTGTACTCTGAAACCTCTGTTAACATGGGAAACACCCTTGTCGTCAGTCCAAGGTACTCTGAAGATGATCTGACGATCAGGTTCTACCATACGCTCCAAAAGAGCGTTCTGTCTGTACAAAGTTTCATTAGCCTCGATAACAGGAGCCAAAGTAGTCAATACTTCTTTAACCGCCTGAATAAATTCTGGCTGTGCAGGGTTTTTGGCTTCGGTAAGGGCCAACACCTCTTCAACATAAGACATTATTAATTTCCTCCAAAAAAGAATTATTTTTTGATACGCCAATAGTATAATGCTAAAAAAAAATAATGTCAACCATTACCAAACAACATTTTTAATTTCATTAAATTTTCACGATAATTTTTTAGCGATTTTTTGATAAAAGCAA
The DNA here is from genome assembly GCA_017396125.1 of Clostridia bacterium. Classification (GTDB taxonomy): domain Bacteria; phylum Bacillota; class Clostridia; order Christensenellales; family Pumilibacteraceae; genus RGIG1965. The sequence goes on along the minus strand of JAFQMX010000064.1, from coordinate 15,530 downwards.
AAGATTGCAAACATTAAGTGCTTTCTATTATATGTATTCCATATATACTCAATGGCGAGGGCGGATATTTCTTTCACAATAACAATGACGACAGAACGCCATAAGAAAACGACTGGTAAAAACGCTTGCTATTTGTCGCTGAAAAAGCTTTTTGCAAGAGCGTCGGATTTGCCTGCGCCCATAAAAACAACAGCGTCGCAATCCTCGTTTTTTATTTTTTCAAAAAGCGTTTCGGAGTCGGAAACGAAGAACCCGCGCGTTATTTTGTACACGGCTTGCGACAGGCTTTTTGCTAGTTCGTCATCGCCCCGTTCTCTCGCTGCAAAAACAGGCAGTATCGCTACCGAATCAAAACCGCCCAGCGCCTGCGACGAAGAGGCAAAAAAAGCTTTGGTGCGCGAATAAGTGTGAGGCTCAAAAACCGCCATTATTCTTTTGTATCCGCACTCTTTTAGCGCAGCGTTGCACGCCGCTATTTCGCTTGGATGATGCGCGTAGTCGGTGTAAATTGCTTTTCCGTTTTTTAGCCCCAAAAATTCCAGCCGTCCACTCACTCCAACAAAGCTTTTCAGTCCCGATTTTATGCGCTGGAAATCCACTCCGTAGTGGTACGCGGTGGCAGCAGCGTACAGCGCATTTTGTGCGTTGTGAATTCCACGCACCGACAGCTCGATCCTGCCTACAGCATGCTCGCTTACACAAAAGTCGAAGGAATAACAGCCGTTTTCATGCCGAATATTTTTGGCGCAGTAATTAGAATCCGCGTGGTCAATAACTCTATTTGTGTCACAAATTTCTCTATACGTCCCTTGATTTTTTTGCAAATCAAATTGCAAATTCTTCAGCGTTACTCCAGCGTTTTGCTCAAATTCCAAAAAAGCTTTTTGCGCATCAAGCGGCGTGGGATAGCAGTCAACGTGGTCGTGGTCGACGTTTAAAACTACGGCAATATCGGGTGCAAGCGAGAGAAAAGCACGACGGTATTCGCAGGCTTCGGTGATGAAAATTTTACTCTCTCCCACCTGCCCGTTTTTGCCCTTGTACCGCCCCCCGATATGAACCGTAGGATGAGCAAATTCGAAAATTTCCCACAGCATTGCCGTGGTCGTAGTCTTGCCGTGAGTACCCGCAACCGCAATAACGGTGTCGTAATTTTTGGCTATTTCGCCCAAAAACTGCGCGCGCGATAGGACGGGAATTCCCCTCGCCCTCGCCTCTTTAAGCTCGGGATTGTCGGGACTGATTGCCAGCGAATACACCACCAAATCCACGTCGATAACGTTGCTTTCGTCATGTCCGCCTAGTCTTTCGTCCGAACCGCTTACCTCTGCCCCGCTCTTCTCGCATAACTCCATCAAAAATCTCATGCTCGTTCCCAAGCATCCAACAAAATGAATTTTCATACCATATTATTATGACGGGAAGCTGATTTTTGCAACAGAGTTTATGTGTTATCAAGCCAAAAATCAATTATTATATAGCTTAGCAAAGAAAAAAAGGCAAAACTAAAAGCGCGGAGGTTCCGCGCTTTCAGTCAATAGGAGGTGTGCATTAAAAAAAGACTTAAGTGTCAGTTGCTTCGGATAAAACCTGAGCATACCTTTCCAGAATCAAATTTTGGAGCATAGTACGCGTCTCGGTATTGAGCGGATGAACAACGTCTTTATACTCACCGCTCGGCATTTTTTTGCTTGGCATTGCAATAAACAACTCGTCATTGTTCTTGATAATCTTGATGTCATGAATTGCAAAGCAATCGTCAATGGTAAGGGTTGCTACAGCCTTAAGCTTACTTTCATCATTTTTAATTAGTTTAATATTAACTTCTGTAATGTTCATATACTTCCCCTCTCCAACTTATGTGTCAATATTATATCACAAAGTAAACATAAAATCAACAACTTTTGATTAACTTTTTTAATTTAATTCATTTTTTTAAAGTTTTTTTTATTGAACTTGTAAATTATTGGAATTTATAGACAATATTTTGAACATTTTTTTATAAATATCCAAATTTAAATACGTAGTGCAATAGAAGCTTTGAAGCTAATTGCGGTGTTTAGGAGGGGGGTGACGCAAAATCCCACATATTTAGATGCAATTTACCGCACCGAGCAATACTTCCAGCACGCGCTTGTCTGCAACGAAGTAAAAAACCACCTTGCCTTGCCTTTTGTAATCCACGATTCCCATACTTCTCAAGCTCCTGAGCTGATGCGAAACAGTGGTTTGATTCATCTCCAAAATCGTCGTCAAGTCACTCACGCACATAGACGAAATGCTGAGCGCCGACAAAATTTTTATTCTCGTGCAATCCCCCAGCATACCGAAAAAATCAGCGAGCGCTCGCAGGCGGTTTTTTTGCGGAATATATTCCTTTACCAGCATTTGAGTTTTTTTGTCAAGTAGCAGTTCCATTTTTCCCTCCAAAAAATCGTTTGCTCATATATCGTCACAAGCATATTTATATACTAAAATCAAATAAAAATTTTGTCAACAGCGAACATAATCGAATTCCCTCGCATATTATATAAATACAGTTTTTAGTGTCGAAGGGAGAAAATTATGGACAACAACGAGATTTTCCGGTTACTGATTTTGATTTTGCTGTTTACCAACGGCAGTAACGCCGAGGCAGGTCAAACGGGCAATTTGACCAACATTAACCAGCTTATTCTTGCACTGCTGCTCATAAATCCGCCAAGCAACGATAACGACGGTTGTTGTTGTGGCAACTCCACGTTTGATGATTGATCAACAAGTCGCACGCCTTGTGCGACAACGTTTTTACGCGACTCCTTTTTGACACGGAAAAAAACCGACGATCTACTTACCGTCGGTTTTTGTTTTAGAAACGCTTTTTAATAATTACGCTTGATTTTTTGTATTATTATAATTTGAGCTCAATCAAATTATATTCGGTGCATCCAAGTCCAATCTTTTCCGCGTGGTTAGTGCAAGCCGTCCAGTCGGTGTTAGGGTTAGCATTGGAGAAGTGGTCACAGCCACAATGCTTGTGGTCGTGATCACCCAAAAGACTGTTGTCAATAATAGGCATTTTGTTGCACGCGTCCGCCGCAGCCACGTCGATAGCAACCGGATCGAAGGATGCAAACATGCCCACGTCAGGAATAATCGCCGAGTCGGTAAGCTTGCGACAATCGCAAAGCGGAGTGATATTGTTTGCGATATTAATATGGAAGGTAGGCTTATCCTGACAAACTGCCTGAGCGTATTCGGCTATCTTCTTATTAAGATCAACGCTCGCTTCGTAGTTAGGGTTGTAAATAGCATCGAAGTTACATTCTCCGAGGCATCTTCCGCAACCTACGCACTTACTGTGATCGATAGAAGCCTTGCGGTCGGTAAAGCTAATAGCGGAATGCGCGCACTCGAGCGAGCACTTTTTGCAACCCACGCATTTTTCCTGCTTAACTGCAGGCTTACCGCTACAATGCTGTTCCATTTTGCCTGCCTTGCTTCCGCAACCCATACCCAAGTTTTTGAGCGCACCGCCGAATCCTGCGGTTGCGTGTCCCTTGAAGTGATTGAGCGAAATTACGATATCAGCGTCAACTATCGCTCTACCCAGCTTGGCCTCTTTTACAACCTCGCCGTTTTTTACCGGAACGAACGCCTCGTCCGTACCCTTTAATCCGTCCGCCATCAAAATATGGCAACCGGTGGAGAACGGCGAAAATCCGTTTTCGTAAGCAATCTCGAGATGTTCTAGAGCGTTTTTGCGCTTGCCCACGTAAAGCGTAGAGCAATCGGTAAGGAAAGGCTTTCCACCCATTTCCTTGACTACGTCAGCAACGGCCTTGGCAAAGTTAGGACGCAAAAATCCCATATTTCCCGCCTCACCGAAGTGAATCTTGATTGCGACAAACTTATTTTTCATATCAATTTTTTCAATGCCTGCAGCCTTTATTAGTGCCTGCAGTTTTTCGGTAATCGAACGGCCGTTGACCATTCTAAAATCTGTAAAAAATACCTCACTCGCCATAGCGCTCTCCTTTTTCTATCGTAATTTTTGTATAATTTTATTCGTACTGCAATTTAATTGCCGTTATATTCGTTTTATTTAATCGCAAAACGCGTAACCTTTGCAGGTGTTAGATATCAAGCTCGAGATACTCGTCGTACTGGATATCGCGGTCGAAAATTTTCTTTCCGTTTTCTATCTCGATAATACGGTTTGCAACGGTTTGCATAATTTCTTGGTCCTGCGTCGAGAACAACATACTGCCCTTAAAATTAATCATACCTTTGTTAAGTGCAGTGATGCTCTCTAGGTCGAGATGGTTGGTCGGCTCGTCCATAATAAGGAAGTTACCGCCCTGAAGCATCATACGCGCAAGCATACATCTAACCTTTTCACCACCAGAGATTACCGACGCTTTTTTGAGCGCTTCCTGACCGCTGAAAAGCATTCTGCCCAGCCATCCACGCAAATATTCTTCGTAGTGATCCTTGGAAAACTGATCAATCCACTGCACGAGCGTCAAATCCACGCCGTCAAAGAAATTATCGTAATTTTGTGGGAGATAAGTTTGAATTATGGTTTGTCCCCACTTTACCGTACCCGAATCCGCCTGCTGAACGCCGGTTATGCAATCGTAAAGCATGGACAAAACCTGCGCGTTACGGCACAAAAAGCCTATCTTGTCGTTTTTTTTGAGTCTAAAGGATATATCTTCGAAATAGCCTTTTTTGGTCAAATTCTCTACCGACAAAATTTCGTTGCCTATTTCGCGCTCAAACTTAAATTCAATAAACGGATAACGTCTGCTGGATGGCTTAATGTCCTCAAGCTTAAGCTTTTCCAACTCTCTTTTACGGCTGGTTGCCTGACGGGACTTGGACGCGTTTGCGCTAAACCTTGCGATAAACTCCTGCAATTCCTTGGCGCGCGCCTCCATCTTTTTGTTCTGCTCCTTTGCCTGACGCAAGAGAAGCTGAGAGGATTCGTACCAAAAATCGTAGTTACCCACGAAAATTCGGATTTCTCTAAAATCAACGTCACATATATGCGTACATACGCGATTGAGGAAGTGACGGTTGTGCGAAACGATAATTACAATGGACTCCTCAAGAGTCATTATATAGTCTTCGAGCCACTTAACGCTCTTTGCGTCGAGGTTGTTGGTAGGCTCGTCGAGAATCAAAATGTCGGGCTTTCCAAAAAGACTTTGCGCCAAAAGCACCTTTACCTTGAGTTTTGGCTCAACATCCTTCATAAGCGTATAGTACAAATCGTTGTCGATTTTGAGCTGGCTGAGCAAGGTTTCTGCCGCGCTCTCCGCCTCGTAACCTCCAAGATCGGCAAATTCGGATTCCAGTTCCGCTGCTTTGATTCCGTCCTCGTCAGAAAAATCCTCTTTTGAGTACAAAAATTCGCGCTCGTTTTTGAGCTCCATAAGGCGTTTGTGTCCCCACATAACCGTATCGAGCACGGTATAATCGTCGTAGGCGTTTTGGTTCTGCATCAAAACGCTCATACGCTCATTTTTGTCTATAGATACGTCGCCCTTGTTCGGCTCTAACTCACCGCTGAGCACCTTTAAAAAGGTGGATTTACCTGCACCGTTTGCGCCTATAACACCGTAACAGTTGCCCTTGGTAAACTTGAGGTTGACGTTGTCAAACAATATTCTGCTACCGAATTGAACGCTGACTGCGTTTACTGATACCATAATAACTCCGAAATATGCTTAAACTACTCGGCAAAGCCGATATTTGTGGCTTTGGCACGCCTGCGCGCAGCAAGTTCGTGCCAAAGCACATACTAAATTTTATTATACCCTACACTTGCATTTTTGTCAAACCGAAATCAACTCTCAAAAATCTTTTGTACATAAAACAATTTTTAGAGTTACATTCTGTGCTTTTTATCATTCAGTTCCATAATACTTAAAATTTTCACAAACCTATTGACACTGCAATATATAAATAGTATAATAGGCTTAATATACTAACGATAGGAGCGATTTGATATGCAAAAAAGTACTCATAAAGTCGTTAATTTTATTGCAATATTGATTATTTATGCAAGTATATCAGCGTTTATCTTTTTGTTGCCCAACGAAAAGAAGTTTGAATTTTTGTTAAAAACAGTATGTGAAAACAACCCCCAAGAAGCGTCCCTATATGTAAGTCTTTTTAACACACTATACTTTTGCATATTGTCGACGCTGTTAATTTATTTGTCAATAAACTTTGCGACCTATGCTCATCCCATAATTTTTGCTTTTTCCTGTCTTGCAAGCCTTGCAATCTCCGTTTTTCTCTCCATATACTATGTAAAAGCTTGTTTGCACGCCGATATTGAAAAAGCAGACAAAATAATTTTTATCGTATTTTGGTTCTTTTCACTATTAGGGCTTATAGTTTCCAACGCCATTGCAACAAACACAGACGAATATCAAGGCAACAATTCGTTTATGTGCTTTACAAAAAATCATCCGCTATGGTTTACTTTCTTCACTACTTTGATTTTTGCTTTGATGTGCCCGATTGCAGTTATTCTGACTATACTTGCGATAGGAATAGCCATTGCTATTTTAATACTTTATGGATTTTCGAAAATCGGAGAAAAAACATCCTATTCTTCGCCAACATCCCAAAACAACTCTGATGATGACAATAACGATGAAGAACAATTCGATGCACAAATATTGGACGGCGGAACTTACTTGGATCTAAAAAAAGATACTTATCAGTTCAAGCGCTACGAAGAAACTTATACCGACGAGCGTGGCAACAAATGGTATAGCGATGACGGCGGAAAAACCTTTCACCAGTAAAATTAGTCACACAATAATTTAATCACATTATAAACATACCAACCTCGATAATTCAATCAAAAAAGAGAGAACAATTTCTCTCTTTTTTATCAATCTTTTTTATCTTGAACCAAAAATGGTTTTGCGTTTGTAGTCACCTATTATTTCATTGGTAGAGCTTATATAAGTAAAGGTATTGGGATATTTAGTTAAAATTCGCTTAAAATCTCCGATCTGGTTTTTTGGTACGATACACACGATAATAGATTTTTCCACACCGCTGTACATACCTTTTGCAGGGATAGCCGTTACACCGCGGCTGAGTTTTTCAAGTAAAATTTTGCTTAGTTCCTCAGGCTCCTCAGTCACTATTTCAAATTTATAGGCCTGATTCCACCCCTTGAGTATAAGATCACAGCATTTGGAAACGAAGAACATAGTTATGAGCGCATACATTATAGGCTGACTTGCGTAGACGAGCTTTGTATTAAATCCGCTTATTCCATCCGTATTCTCTTCCCAATAAACGAAAAGCGACGCAACCACCACTACTACGTCAAGCATAAAGTTGAGCCATGCAATATTTGCCTCTGGCTTTTTTGCCTTGATAAGAGCAGAAAGCGCAATAGTTCCGTCGGCGGTACCAAAATACTTTACCGAAACCGCAAACATAGTACCGCTTATCATTCCACCAATCGCCGCAGAAAAGCACTTTTGCACTTCGGTAACACCTATGAACTGCGGAAAATGTAAAACCTCAAGCAAAATATCAATAGCATTTGTAAGGATTACCGTTACGGTTACAACAATTGCCGACCTCTTGTCAAGAATGATCGCAGAACCGATAATAAGTGGCACGGAAAACAAAAAAACAGGAATTGCCCAAGGTATACCATTTTCAAAACCAAAAACACCATGGGTTTTGTTTTGAATCATACTGCCCAATCCGTAAATCCCACCCGGCGCAAAATTATTTGGCGTAATAAAAGTATAGTAAGTAACCGCTACCATAAAGCAACAAAATACCATTACTATGCTATCCATCCAAATATTATGCTTGCTCGATTGAGAAGCTACGGTAGCATTGTTTCCGTTTTTTGCCATAAAACACTCCTTTAGTATTCCTTAATACACAGCCACCTTCTGCCATCGCTGACAAAAGGCCGCGGATTTTTAATAAAACCGACTTGGCTTTTTCCAATTATATCAATCAACCATTTTATTATATCATAATCTCACTTGTTATGTAAAGAATAATAGGGGATTTTTTAATTTTGCTAAAATTTTCGTAAATTTGTACCTCAAAATCCTTGCATATTTTTTTTCTATTTGATATAATACTTAAGCGTTGTTCGGCGGCATAGCTCAGTTGGCTAGAGTACTCGGTTCATACCCGATTGGTCGTAGGTTCGAATCCTACTGCCGCTACCAACATTTGGCTCCATGGTCAAGCGGTCAAGACATCGCCCTTTCACGGCGGTAACGCGGGTTCGATTCCCGCTGGAGTCACCAATGGGAGCTTAGCTCAGCTGGGAGAGCATCTGCCTTACAAGCAGAGGGTCATAGGTTCGAGCCCTATAGCTCCCACCACAAAAACCTGATAAGCATCACGCTCGTCAGGTTTTTTTCTTTACTTTTTAAGGCAGACGGATGACAAATAGCGCAACTCACTCTGCACTTTGCCTTAGAGCAAACAAAGTTTAATGGATTTGCGCTCACGGTGATTATTGCTAACAAAAAAAAGTTCGGGTAGGTATACTCGAACTTTTCTTCTTATTATTATTTGTTTTGTTATACGTTAGTTTTTTACGCAGCTTGCACAGGATTGGTTACTACGGTAGTGCCGTAATCGGTACAAGTAACGTTGGTTTGCATATCGATACTTATCTTCATAGCCATACCGTCTTCCGTCATATTCATACCAATAGTTCCGTCCATTCTCATGCCGGACAAAACACCGTTGCTTACGTAATATTTTGCAAACATATCAATGGTCATGCCCTGTCCCAAATAAGCCCCAACAAGCTCGTTGTCGCCCAAAGCCTGCTCAATATATTCTTGGAAATTTTCTTTGGAAAGCTCACAGCCATAGTCGGTCTTTTTGAAATACGTGTAGTCAAGATATTGGTCGTGGAACGGAGTAAGACTGTCCAAGGAATCAAATCCTGCCGCGTACAAATCACCTTCTTCCCAGCTAGATTCATCATCCATCTTTACGTAGCAAAGATAGCCATTATAGGAATTTTCATTTTCCTCAATGTACATCTTTACGGTGTTATTTTCGTCCATACCCATCATAGACATGTTGGTAGTCATCTCAACGTAGATCTTTCCTGCCGCATGCTTTATTAGCGTAGTCATTTTTACTTTGGCAGTAGTAGAGATATTCTGGCCGTCGTAATTAGCCTTTACTTTCATATTCATGATTACTTCTTGAGAAAGAGTACAGTTTTTGTACTTGTCTGCATCAAAAATAGAATCATAGTAGCTTTTATTGAGAGTATCTCCGGTAATAGGCAACGGAGTAAAATACTTCCAATCGGTTTCGTACTTGATTACGTAAACCTTTACCTTTTTGGTCTGAGCGACCTCTCTCAAAAGCGGAACTTGCTCGTTTTCGGAATACTCTACCTCAATTTCCTCCACCGAAACTACACCTTCACTGATTTCCTCAGGAAGATTGAGTGCAGTTACTTGCTCGCTGCTGAGCTCAACGCCAGCGCCAACGTTAACAATATTAACGTCATTATCGCCCACAATCTGCTCCTCTACATACGCTTCCGCTGCAGAAGCCGCTGTTTCATAACCGGTCTCGGACACTGCACCCGCATAGGTTTCGGACACACCACCCAAGCTGTTAATGAATGTTTGCTGCTTTTTAGCCTCACTCTCGCCACCGCTACAGCCAATCGCCATAAGCATAGCAAGCGCAATAGAGAATGCCAACAGCTTTTTGAACACGCTTTTTGCTTTTTTCATAACTTTTCTCCTTTTGTTTTTTTTATCATTTATATATAAAATAAATGAAAGACGAATTTTATTGCAAGCCCCTACGTTTGATTAATCTTATATCCTCTTGCCGTCGCCATCAAATACCAAAATTTTGTCCGCGTCTATCCATATTCTTATGCTTTCGCCCACCATTTTGCTAAAATCCGAGTTTGCTCGTACCAGCAAAGATTTGCCAAGCTTGCTCAATACGGTGACCTTAATCTCATCACCTAAGTTATCCATCGCCGTAATCGTTCCGTCTATTTTTATTGAACACGGCTTTTCGTCGAAACAAAAGTCCACCCCGCGCATAGCTAATGTAACGCGGCCAGTGCAGCTCACGGCGGTAGACTCAAACTCGAAATGGTCGGTTTTCACAAGGTACGTCCCCTCTTTTTCGTGACACTCACCTTGCATAAAATTAATATCGGGATCCATAAACTCCGCCACGAAGGTATCGGCAGGCTGAGCATAAACGGTTGCAGGCGCGTCGTTTTGAACGATTTTACCCTCCCGCATTATTATCAGCCTGTCCGCCATAGTCATAGCCTCGGTCTTGTCGTGAGTAACGTAAATAAAGGTCTTGTTAAGCTTGCCGTGAAGCGCTTTAAGCTCTCTTCTCGTTTGCCCTCTAAGCGACGGGTCGAGATTACTTAGCGGTTCGTCAAAGAGAAAAATTCTCGGATCTGAGGCAATTGCCCTACCCAGTGCGGTTCGTTGCTTTTGACCGCCCGAAAGCTGATTTGGTCTGCGATCCAAGCAATCCTCTATGCCCAAAACGCGCGCAATTTCCTGCACCTTTTTTTGTGTAGACTCCTTGTCCTGCTTTTTCAAATCACAGCCCAGCGCAATATTTTGTCGCACGGTCATATGCGGATACAAGGCGTAATTTTGGAAAACCATAGCAAAATTACGGTCTTTTACGCTTACGTCGGTCAAATTGCCGTCCAGCAAAATTTCGCCGTCGGTAACTTCCTCAAGTCCCGCTATCAATCTCAAAATAGTCGTCTTGCCACAGCCCGACGGGCCTACGATAACCACGAACTCTCCGTCGTAAGCGGTGAAAGATACGCCCTTTAGCGCGTGCACTCCCGAAGAATAAATTTTATTAACCTGCTCAAATTGTAAATCTGCCATAGATTTGTTTTCGAGTTCCTTTTTTGTAGTTTTAAGCCAAAGGCGATTGCAAAATTTCTCTTCTCGCCTCTTTTTTGCCACCTCGGCAAATTTGTGGCTGCAAAAAACCGCCGAAAACGGCGGTTTTGTAAATTACTGTTTTTTGTTTCTTACCGCAAAAATTACTACTCTGCGGTTAGGCTCGTGGCCTTCGCTTCTCGTAATAACCTTGTCGTTGCTCGAAAGCGCTGCGTGAATAATCTTTCGACCGCTGTTGTTCATAGGCTCGAGAATTACCTTGCGGTTTTGTTTGATACATTTTGCCGCCATCTTGTTAGCAAGCTCTACCAGCATCTTTTCTCTCTTTTCGCGGTAGCCGTTGCTGTTTACCGAAACCTTGTAATACTTAGTTTCAATTTTGTTGACAACGAGGCTGGTGAGATATTCGAGCGCGTCGAGAGTTTCGCCTCTGTAACCGATAACTGCGCTGTTTTCGGTAACGATATTAAGAAGCAAAGCGCCGTTTTTGATTTCGGTCTGAATTTCCGCCTCGACTCCCATAAGTCTTACTGCGTTAGAAAGATAAGCAACTGCTTCTGCCTCAACTTCCTTTGTGATTTCGTTATAAACCTTTTCTTCCTTTCTCGGAGCGGTTTGCTCGGATTTTTCTATCGGCTTGCGCTCAAAATTCTCTTTTGCCTTAGCAGGAGCAGGCTTGCGCTCTCTGTCTGGGCGAGCCGGCCTTTCTTTCTTTTGAAAAGGCTTTTCCTCTCTTGCAAAATTTTCTTTTTTCGCCACCGGCTTTTCCATCGCAGGCTTTGGTTCCGGCTTAACCTCGGGCTTAATCTCCTTAATTTCAGGCTCATCCTCCGAACCTATAACCGTAAGTTGAACCTTTGCCTTGCGGAAAAGTCCCCCCTGCGAAATAATTTTTACGTCTACGTCGTCGAGTGTTTTGTTGAGTTTCGCAAGTCCCTCTTCTATTGCGTCGTTAACCTTTCTTGCGCAAACTTCTATAGTGATTGGCATTTCTATCTCCTTAATCCTTCTTATTTTTTGAATTCAATTGTGCGGCAATTTCTCTAGGATCCTTTCTGCCGTATTTTACGATAACTTCCGCCTGCGTCGATTCCTTGACCTTGTCGGTAACTGCAAATATGCCCGAGGTCATAAGGCTAACTACTATGCTCATGAGCGAACTGATAACCATGTAAATGGTAAATGCAGCCGTGTACTGCAACGCAAAGAAACCAAACATTATAGGCATCATTATCATCATCATTTTCATCGAGCCCATCATCTGATCCATACCCGCGCTTGCCTTCTTTTGCTGACGGGAAGAAATAAACTGGGACAAGAATCCCAAAATTACGGTGAGCGCAACGAAAATATAAAGTCCGTTGTTTTTGTACAAATCCTTATCTTTACGGATTCCTGCGGTAACGTTGTCATAAGTATTCTGATTCATTGCGTCATTGAGAATATTCTGAGCAATCTTACCCGAGTTTTTGGACGAGCCGTAGCCACCAACGTTGGACTTGAAGGTCTTGTAGCTAGGCAAAGCGTCCTTGTGAGCAACCTCTGGAACCCAAAGGCTCTTTATCCAAAGGAAGTTGGCACGGTTTTCGCGGTAATAATCCACTACCGCATCCTGCGAGCTTTTGCCCGCAATTTCCATAAGCTTCTCGATACCCACCGTGTAGTAATCGAGGGAGGCAGTGAGCGAAGTGAGATTAGTCACGATATCATTGTACTCCGCTTGCTGATCCGGAGTAAGCGCGGTCATATCGTGAGTGGATTCAAAATTCTCTTTGCTCGCCAAAAGCGTCGCTCTGTCCGAAGACGCTTTGTCCCTGTTCTCGATAAACTGCTTGAAGGATACAGAATTGTCGTTCATATCCTTGAGATAAACCAAAAGCGCCTGCTGTTCGGCAGTAGGATTTGTAATAGCCTTTAGCCCGTTGTACTCGCCGGTGATGATAGCGTCGAGCTCGCTGCTGTCGTAAGCATCCCAGCCGTCCAGCTTGTCGCCCGTGATTTTGTCAAGGTGCGTCAAATCTTCTACCTGGGTGGAATAAATTTCATACATCCCGAGGTACTGCTTGAACTCCATATACTTACTTATACTACGCATTCCGTTAAAGAGCGTAATAAAAACGACAAGGGTAATGATCATCGGAATACACGCCGAAAAATAGCTGTATCCCTCGCGCCTATTGACCTCCATCTGCTTGGTCTGCAAAGTTCTCGGGTCGTTAGCGTACTGCTTTTGAAGCTTTTCGAGCTCCGGCTTTATGCGCTCGGAAATCTTTTGGTTTTTGCGCATCTTTGCTCTCTGATAAAAATCGAGAGGCAAAAGCAAAACTTTCAAAATTACGGTGAACAAAATTATTCTCCAACCGTAATTTTCCACAAAATCCATTACGTTTAGCAAAAGCCATTCCCACAATCCCTTTGGCGCGGAAACGCCGATTGCGGACACGGTGCTTAATATAGCCATTTGATATCTCCTTTTGGGTTGACGGGTACGGGATCGTATCCACCCTTGGAAAAGGGATTACATCTCAAAATTCTGTAAGCGCCCATTACTGCGCCCTTTATCAGTCCGAATTCCTTTACTGCGTCCAACATATATTGCGAACAGCTCGGTGTGTACCTGCACACCGACGGAAGCAACGGCGAAATACATTTTCGATAAAACAAAACGGGCAAAGTGACCAGCCATCTAAAAGTAACGAGATTAACGAAAAAATTTCTTTTCTTTTTTCTCATAGCCCTGCCCCTTGCAAAAGCAATCCCAAATCGGTCCTAATCTCTCAAAAGCTCAGCCTTGTGGAGAACGGTCGTTATGTCCTGCAAAATCTCCTCGTAGGTGGCCGAAACGATTGCGCTCCTACACAAAAATACCATTTGCCCACTACCCTTGATTTGAGGAATAACCGTACGGAAAGCGGCGCGCATTCGTCTTTTTATTTTGTTACGCTTAACCGCCTTGCCGATTTTGTTGTTGACCGAAAATCCGGCACGCAGTCCGGTAGATGATAAGTAGTAAAATACAAGATACTTGCTCTTTACTACCTTTCCTTTTTTGTAAACGTAGGTAAATGACCCACGTTTGGTCAATCTGTTTCTTTTTGAAAGCATTAAAATCCAAATCGGGAGCCACTAGTTGCAGTGACTCCCAAATTTTGTGTTTAGTTGCTGCCGAGTGGCTTTGGAGTCAAATGCTTACGACCCTTGTTACGTCTGTTTCTGAGTACTCTTCTTCCGCCCTGAGTCTTCATTCTGTTACGGAAGCCGTGTACTTTAGCCTGAGCGCGTTTTTTTGGTTGATAAGTTCTTTTCATAATGTAAATCCTCTTCCTATTAAAATAACTACATAATTATAAATTATCTAAATTTTTTAGTCAACTGATTTTGCCCTCTGAATACAAAGTTGCTTGCAACAAAAGCCATTATATTGTATAATATAGTCGCTTGACAGCAAATAATTCGTTTTATTTTTGCAAAAACGGATTGCTCGCACCGATTTTATGCTTGCACGCTAGTCAAATGCAAGCAAGCCCGGCAGGAAAAAGGGAGAATTTTATGAATCTTCAACAGTTGCTAAGCAGTATGCGCAAGGCAATTAGCGAATTTAATATGATAAAGGACGGCGACAAGATTGCCGTAGGACTCAGCGGCGGCAAGGACAGTCTGGCGCTACTCACCGCCCTCAAGGCTTACCAGAGATTTAGCCCCGAAAAGTTCGAGCTTTACGCCATAACTATTGATATGGGCTTCAAAACGGCGGACTACTCGGCGGTCAAGGATTTCGTCGCTAATCTCGACGTGCCGTACGAAATCGTCAAAACCGATATTGCGGAAATTATTTTTGATATACGCAAAGAAAAAAATCCTTGTTCGCTGTGCAGTAAGATGCGACGCGGGGCGCTCAATACCGCCGCAACCGAGCGTGGATTTACAAAGCTGGCACTGGGGCATCACGCCGATGACCTCGTGGAGACCATGCTACTCAGCTTGATTTACGAAGGCAGATTTTCCACCTTTTCGCCGATAAGCTACATGGATCGAACGGGAGTTACACTCATCCGCCCGTTTATTCTCACCGAAGAAAAAAACATTTCAGCGTTTTCCAAGGATTTGCCAGTTGCGTTCAATCCATGCCCTGCCGACAAGCAGACCAACCGCGAGTATATGAAAAACCTGATAAAGAATTTACAAAAGGATATTCCTATCGCAAAAGAGCGTATGCTGGGCGCGATCACTCACCCAGAGCGCAACAACCTTTGGGACGAACGTCTGCGCGTTGCCGTGGATAAGCGAACAAAAAAACAGGGTTAGTTATCTACAACCGAGCGATTAAATAACTTTAATCCCCAAAGGTGTTGGACAAAATTATTAATATGGTCGAAAATTTGCAATAACGTATACTAAATTTTTTGACAACGAATAGATTTTTGCGTAGATATCCTAATTGCACAACAGACGCAAAACGATAAAATTTAATACAAAAAGACTCTTTTTAAAGGTACCGACTTTATGGACGAAATGCTAAAACGAACCGAAATGCTTATAGGCGCGGACGGCGTGCAAAAACTAAAAAACAGTCACGTTGCCGTATTTGGGCTGGGTGGC
>JAFQMX010000063.1 GCA_017396125.1 Clostridia bacterium | reverse complement strand
GAACAATGCAGATAAGACCAAGGAACTCAAGGAAGTTATCTGCGCTAATATCGACAACGCTATCGAAAAGGCAGAAGGCGATCTTAAGGAAGCTCTCCGCAACGTTAAGGATTCTGCTGACTGCATCATCAAGAAGTCCATTTGGATCTTCGGTGGCGACGGTTGGGCATACGATATCGGTTATGGCGGACTTGACCACGTTCTCGCTAGTGGCGAAGACGTTAACGTTCTCGTTCTCGATACTGAAGTTTACTCCAACACCGGTGGTCAGTCTTCTAAGGCTACTCCTACAGGCTCCGTTGCTAAGTTCGCAGCAAGCGGAAAGCGCACCAAGAAGAAGGATCTCGGCATGATGGCTATGAGCTATGGCTACGTTTACGTTGCACAGGTTGCAATGGGCGCAGACAAGAACCAGCTCATCAAGGCTATTGCAGAAGCAGAAGCTTACAACGGACCTTCCCTCATCATCGCTTACGCTACCTGTATCAACCACGGTATCGATATGTCTAAGGGACAGCTCGAAACCAAGAAGGCTGTTGATGCTGGTTACTGGCAGCTTTACAGATACAACCCTGCTCTTAAAGAAGAAGGAAAGAATCCGTTCTCTCTCGACAGCAAGGATCCTACCGAAAGCTACAAAGACTTCTTGCTCGGAGAAATCCGTTACAAGACTCTTAACGCAAGCAAGCCTGAACTCGCTGCTCAGCTCTTCGAAAAGGCAGAGCAAGACAGCAAGGAAAGACTCGCAAGCTACAAGAGCAAGGCAGATAAATAAGCTTAACTTTGCTTAAATAAACAAAGCCCTTTCAAGGAAACTTGGAAGGGCTTTTTGTTTTAATTAAGTTTTTTTTCAAATTAGACTACTGTTTTTTTTATTGCTATGTCATAAATTTTAAGGTACGTAATTGAATTTTCATTACAAGAAAAAACCGTCGCTTTTGTGCGACGGCTTTTTTTAGATAATAAATTGTCAAGCTAATTGTCTTACAGCCACAGAACTTTGTCACAAACGATCAAAGTAATAATGTCCACAAGCCACAAGAATGGAATACCAACGATAATAAGTACTATTGCAAGCACGATACCGAGAGTGTTCTTTTCCGCTATGCTCTTGCACAATCTGTAGATTACCCACAAAATGTCAAGAAAAGGTATAGCCAAAATAATTTTTGCCACCTTTGGCAAGCCATCAAACGCCTTTACAAAAGCATCCATATTTTTTTCTCCTTTCCGCTTTCACGGTGATTTTTATGTTTTTCGCTTATTTTGCGCGCAAATGAATTAAATTCATGTCACAACGCAAAATTCGCGGAAAAGCCTTTTATTTTACCGAATTGCTAACTACGTTTGCTCTTTCGTACAGCTCGTAGTCAAATTTCTTTTTCATAGCGCAACCCTCGATTATATCTATGTCGAAGAACTTGTTGTTTTTTATGCCAACAAGGCGGTTGCCTATGCCGTTTTTGAGAAGTTTAACTGCTTCCACGCCCCAATTGGTGCCAAGATATCTGTCGCGCATGCTCGGTGAACCGCCACGCTGAAGATGACCGAGTACGGTTGCTCTTACGCTGTAGCCGAGGTCTTTACGCAATCTATCACGCAGCTCTATCGCGCTACCTGCACCCTCCGCTACTACTATTATACTGCTCAATTTTCCCTTTGCTTCATAAAGACGCAGTTTATTTTCCACATCCTCAATATCCATCTTTATTTCCGGAACGATAACGATTTCCGCGCCGCCGCCCAGCCCCGTGTGCAAAGCAATATCTCCGCAATTACGTCCCATTACTTCTATTATACATATGCGGTCGTGCGAACTCATAGTATCTCTAAGCTTGTTTATAGCATCCAAAACCGTATTACACGCAGTATCAAAACCCAAAGTATATTCGGTATAAGCCAAATCGTTGTCGATAGTGCCGGGTATACCCACGGTCGGAACGCCTTTTAGACTAAGTGCTCTGCCCGCCATAAACGAACCGTCGCCACCGATTACGATAAGCCCCTCCACGCCTATGCGGTCAAGATTTTTTACTGCAAGATTTTGAATTTCCTCATTATGAAATTCGGCGCACCTAGCAGAGTGCAAAATCGTTCCGCCACGCTGAACTATATCCGACACGCTACGGAGGTTCATACCAATAAATTTACTTTCAACAAGTCCTTTGAGACCGTTTTCTATACCAACGACCTGCATACCGGCGTGAATTCCGTATCTAACAACGGCGCGAATCGCCGCGTTCATTCCGGGAGCGTCACCCCCGCTTGTAAGCACCGCAATTTTATTCATACAAATTTTGCCCTTGAGTTATAATATTTTTGACAAAACGGCGGATTTTTATATCGTCCTTCCGTTACATTGTAATACTAATTTTTAATTCTGTCAAATACCGTGTTTTATGATTTGACAATTTTTATATCTTTTATCTCTTCTATGCCAAAAAGCTCGTTTTTTAGCATAGTTGATGCCGAAACCGTGGTATTGAGCTTGTTAAGCACGCCGTCATCGAGATTCTTGATATAGAACTCGTCCTGACCAGGATATGATCGGATTATATCATAAATTTCGTCTATGGTTTTTTCGCTGATTTGCGAAAAATTAAGATAGACGCACATGCGGTTTACAGGCGGCTTCTCCTGAGTACCCCACGGCGTTAGACTGTCCACCCATACCGAAACCGAATCGTTGTTTATTCTCACCTTTCCCGTTACGGTAACCAATGCGTCCTTTTTGAAAATCGCCTTGTACTGCGAGATTTTAAACGGAGCAAGCATCAAATCCACCGTACCGTACAAATCTTCCAGCTTACCTATTCCAAGCTCTCTGCCCGATTTGGAAACCTTTTTTCCCGCCTCGACGAGCATACCACCCAGCGTCACACTCTTTCCATCCTCAATTCCATCCTCGCTGTCTTCGTCAAATTTGAGCATAGAGGTATTGAATTCGTAGGCGCGCAAGGTCGCGGAGTGTTCTTCCAGCGGATGCCCGGTAAGATAAACTCCCGCGTATTCCTTTTCTAGTCTGAGTTTTTCGGACTGAGGATACTCCTTTATGTTAGGATATTCAAAATCGTCCTTTTTGTCACCCATAAGGTCAAACATCGAGAACTGTCCCGAAACCTTGGCATTAAGATCCTTGTAGCCACGCTCAAGAACCTTTTCGTACACCGAAACCAGCTGACTTCTCGTCTTGCCGAAGCAATCAAAAGTGCCCGCATAAATAAGACTTTCCAACATCTTTTTGTTGAGAGAGCCGTTTTCTCCCTTTTGCTTTGCCTCGTGCAGTCTTGCCTGCATACGCTCCACGAAGCTTACGAAATCGGTAAATTCACCGTTCGCCTCTCTCTCGGCAACGATTTCCTTTACCACTCCCGTACCAACGTTTTTGATAGCGGCAAAGCCTATTCGTACACCCTCGCCCTCTACCTCGAATTCTACGAAAGATTTATTTACATTAGGCGGATAAACCGGAATATTTCGCTCCTTGAGATAGGTAAGGTAATTGGTAATTTCTTCTATGCTTGTAATTCGGTTGTTGAGCACCGCGGTGATGAATTGAACGGTGTGGTAGCGCTTGAGATAGGCTGTCTGATAGGCAAGATAGCCGTACGCCGCCGCGTGAGATTTGTTGAACGCATAGGACGCAAAGCTTATCATATCGTCGTAGATTTTGTTGGCGATTTGCGCCGAAACGCCGTTGGCAATACAGCCCTTTATTTCTACACCGTGGTCCACCGTACCGTTAAGGAAGATTTCCCTTTCTTTTTCCATCGCCTCTTTTTTCTTTTTGCTCATCATTCGGCGCACGATGTCCGCACGGCCAAACGAGTACCCACCCAACTTTCTTACTATTTCCATAACCTGCTCTTGATAAACCATTATGCCGTAGGTTACTTTCAAAATAGGCTCAAGCAAATCGTGATCGTAAGTTACTTTGTCTGGGTTTTTTTTGTTGTATACGTAGTCGCCTATTTTGTCCATAGGACCGGGGCGGTACAGCGAAATTCCCGCGATAATGTCTTCAAGAGAGGACGGTTTTAGATCGCGCATAAACTTCTTCATACCCTCGCTTTCGAGCTGGAACACGGCGTGAGTATCTCCGTCGCTGATAAGCTTGAAAACTTCGGGATCGTCATAGCCCATGTTATAAAAATCAAGCTTTATTCCCTTGGTCTTTTGGGTGTAAATAATTGCTTTGTTGATATCTGTTAGCGTGCGTAAGCCCAAAAAGTCCATTTTTAGTAGACCAAGCTCTTCACACTCAATCATATTGAACTGAGTGGTAACGATTCCGTCGCCCGACATTGCCATAGGTATGTGATCGGCAATTTCGTCACGACATATAATAACTCCCGCAGCGTGCATACCCGTCTGACGAGGCATACCCTCAATTTTCATAGCCATATCGAGAATACGCTTGCTCATATCGTCGGTTTCGTAAAGCTCTTTTAGCTCAGGAATAACCGCGTTGCTTCCATCCTTGGTCGGAAGCAATCCCAGCACGTGCCCGATATGGTTTTTACCCATCATTTTAGGCATAAGCTTGGTTATGCGGTCAACCTCCGAATACGGATGATTAAACACTCTGCCCACGTCCTTTATTGCGTTTTTCGCCGCCAAAGTGCCAAAAGTTATTATCTGAGAAACGTTCTTTTCGCCGTACTTGTCTATAACGTACTGAATAACTCTTTCACGTCCATCCACGCAAAAGTCTATATCAAAGTCAGGGTTGGATACACGCTCAGCGTTGAGAAATCTCTCAAATATAAGCGAGTATTTTAGCGGATCGACCTTGGTGATTCCTATCGCGTATGCTACGATACTACCCACACCGCTACCTCGGCCCGGGCCTACCGGCACGCCGTGAGTTTCGGAATAGTTGATAAAGTCCCAAACGATAAGGAAGTAGTCGACAAAACCGAGCCTGTGAATAATTCCCAGCTCATACTCCGCTCTTTCTTCTATCGTCGCGGTAATTTCTCCGTACTTGCGCTTTAAGCCGTCATAACAGAGCTTGCGCAAAAATTCGTACGGCTCGCTACCGTCCTCAGGAAAATATCCAGGGAGCAATTTCTCTTTGCGGAAAAAGCGGAAATCACACTTGTCGGCAATTTCGGCAGTAGTAGTAATTGCGCCCTCGTAATCAGCAAAAAGCTCCTGCATTTCTTGGGGACTTTTTAGATAAAACTCACGTGTTGGGAAATATCCGTCGTCATTAACTCCGTCACCCTCATCATCAAACCCCTCGTCTATTGACATCGTTTTGCGGAAGGAAATACACTGCAAAACCTTTTGCATTACCGCATCTTCTTTGTTGAGATAATGCACGTCGTTGGTTGCAACCATCTTTACGCCGTGCTTGAGCGCGAGAGCCCTTAGCCCCGGCAAAACGTATTTTTGATCCTTGAGATTATGATTCTGAATTTCTATATAAAAATCCTCGCCAAACAGACTCTTGAACTTTTCTACAAGTCTGTCCGCCGTTTCGTAATCGTTTTTTAGTAACGCTTGCGGAATTGCGCCCGCAAGGCACGCGCTGAGACAAATGAGCCCCTCGGTTCTACCCTCGATATGAGCAAAGTCGGTACGCGGTTTGTAATATAGTCCCTCGGTGTACGCCTCGCTGACGATTTTAATTAGGTTTTTGTAACCCGTTTCATTTTTTGCAAGAAGCACGAGGTGATTAAACTTTGGCATACGACCGCCACTCGAAGATTTTTCGTGCATGTCGTCCGCCATGTACACTTCACAGCCAATTATAGGCTTTACCTTTGGCTCTCTACCCTGCGCGATAAACTCGAAGGGATCAGCCTTGGGGTCGGTGTAGCGTATTGCCGTTTTTACAAACTCCAGCACTCCAAACATATTGCCGTGATCGGTTATTGCAACCGCACCTATGCCCAGTTCGTCCGCACGCTGAAAAAGACGGTTGAGCCTGGTCGCTCCGTCCAAAAGGCTATATTCGGTATGAACGTGTAAATGTGCGAATTTATTTTCCATCTTTTTTACCGTCGCTTATTTCCATAATCTTTTTGAGCCTATATTTTACAGTGCTTTTGCTGATTTGCAAAACCTCCGCCAACTCCTCGTACGAAAAGTCGGGATACTTGATGCGCGCCTCCGCCGTTTCCAAAAGCTTGCCCTCAAGCACACCCGCCGTCTTTATCGCCTCGATTTGTTGCGCCGCCACGGTAACCGTGCGCTCGAGATTAGCCATATCGCAGTTGGTTTGTCGGTTGGCGGTCTGGCTGGACATGCGCGAAACCACCAAATCCATAATAGTGATTACAGTTTTGTTTCCACCGAGAAGGGCGCAAAAATCACAAACGCTCTCGCTACCCTTGACGTAAACCGCGTATCGTTCCTTTCGCGCAACGGTCTTTGCCGAGACGCCTGCTTTTGCGAACAAATCAGCCAATGCAGAAGCAAAAACCTCTCCCGAAACGGAAATTTCCGCGCGGTAATTGCTACTTAGCGAGATACTTCCCGCCCCCAAGAACGCGCCTTTTAAATAAGCAAGCGCACTTCCCTCGTCCATTACGACGAAGGGCGAAATTCCAGGCACTGCTTCATAGCAGTCGGTATAACTCAAAATGCCCGTATCGAGCAAAATCTTCAAAGTTTCGTTACCTTCGTAGACGATACTACGTCTTCCGCTAACCTGCGGTTTTACTCCGTAAAGCACTTCGGTAAGCTTGCCCACAAGCCTTTTTACTCCCGCGTTTTCGCTGGAAATAAAAAGTGAAACTCCTTCTCTGTTTATTCGCAAAGTGCCGGCGGTATGAATTATCGCCGACAGCATCGCCACCTTGCCCCCATCGTCCTCGGGCAAAACGGCTATTTCTTTTTTTAACAAAACCGAGCAATTCATTGTGACTTTCTCCTTTGCGACAAAAAGCAAGAAAGCTTGTCTACGTTGGCGATTTGCTCGCTTGGTATGCCCACTCTTTTAGCAACCGAAAGCGGAAGCGAAACCTCGCCCACTCTGCTTGGGTGATGTGCGTCAGAATCGATAATAAAAGTTACGCCCGTCTTTGCAACAGCCTCAACTTCTTGGTCGGTCATAGAAACACGCTTGCCGTTGAGCTCCATAAAAGTGCCCTTTGTTACTGCCGCCTCGGCTATCTTGTCGGCAAAAACCTCTATTCCGTAGCTCGGATGAGAAATTATATCTATATCGTATCTATCGATCGCCTTAATAAACGCGTCGGTGTTTTTTATCTTTCTTTTCAACGATTGCTTGCCTGTCATGTCGGCAGCAAGATTTGGAATCTTGAACTCAAAAAAGTCTCTTAGTCCAGCGCGTACCATTTTGTGATATCCGCAAATGAACACGTCGAGTTTTTTGGCTTCGTCGTCGCTTATATCAATGTCTCCGTCAAAGTTGAGAAGGTTGGTCTCCAGCCCCAAATAAATTTTGATTTGGGGATACAACTTTTGTAATCTATCTCGCTCCGTGAGCATAAACTCGTAGTCCTTGCGTCGCACGTTGTAAAAAGAGTGACCAAAGCCGTGGTCGGTAATTGCAATTTCCTTTAGCCCTGCATTCACCGCCGCGTGAACGTTATCTTCCATTCCACCCTTACCGTGACTAAACACCGTATGAGTGTGATAATCGCCAAAAATGGTCATAAAAATTCTCCGAGATAAATTACTTCTTCCTGTAAGCGTACACCAAAGTCAGCGTACACCCTGGCTTTTGCCGTGCGTATGAGCGTATACACGTCGCTAGCCGTTGCACCGCCATCGTTGATTATAAAATTCGCGTGCTGCGGCGAAATTATTGCTCCGCCCACTCGCAAACCTTTTAGCCCTGCCTTTTCGATAAGCATGGCAGACTTTTGTTCACCGTTTTTGAAAACCGAACCGCAGGACTTGCCACTAGGCTGATTTTTGCGCCCCGAAATCGCCATCGTAATTTTTTGTTTGCCCTCTCCGACTTGCAAGTTTATGCGCGCGCCCAGTACCAAATCACCGCTATTTTTGATTGCGCTCGTGCGATAACGAAAGCCACATTGTTCAGCTGTCAATTTTACGATTTCACCATCGCGCAATACTTCAATATATTTTACCATATCGCCTATGCTTTTGTCAAATGCACCTGCATTCATAACGACAGCTCCTCCTACAGTCGCAGGTATCTGACACGCAAACTCCAAACCCGTAAATCCCCGCTTGACGCTTTGCGCTACGAGCATCGGTAGGCTCACGCCACTCTCCGCCCACACCCCGTTTTCGTCAAAAACGAATGCGCCCGCGCGGTTGACGATGATATTTCCATCAAACCCCGCGTCCGAGATTAGCAATTTACTGCCGTTGCCCAATGGATATCCGCCGTAAAGGCTGTGCGCACTAACAAGATCGCTCTTTGTTTGCGCCACAAAAATCGTTTTTGCCGTGCCGCCTATTTTGTAGGTGGTAAATTGCGCTAGATTTTGGTTATAAAAAATTTGCATAAGCGTGCCTTGGTTGTTTTGCCAGCCAAAAAATCAATTTTTTTGTATATATGCAAATTGTTTAATTATCGTTACATATGTGCAAAAATCAAGCAACAAAAAAAGGGCAAAAAACTTCGTCCCTTTTGTTAATTGTGTCAAAAATTCCTGCATACGTATCGCAAAAATCGCGACAAGCTCTCTAATTATTTCTGCCGACTATTTCAAAAAACTTCGAATAAATCTACCCACAGCGTCTTGGTTATTGGAGTATTCGAGCACCAAATCGGCAGCGTTTTTTATCTCGTCTTCGGCATTAGCGACCGCAACTCCTGTGCCTGCTGCAATAATCATAGACAAGTCGTTTTGGCTATCTCCAACCGAAGCCGTGCTTGCGATATTGATACCGCATTTGTCTGCCAAGAATTTTAGCGCGTTACCCTTGCCCCCATCGTGAGCAGCTGCCTCGTAAAAGACAGGACAACTCTTAAACCACTGCACCTCACTAAACTTTTGCGGAAGATATCCGCTCATTTTGTTTATCTCCTCTTCGCTAGAGGCAATCAAAATTTTGACGAGATCCAAATCGTGCGCTTTGGCGTAGGCGCGCAAATCTCCCACTTCGTTTGCGCTACAATGCGTCGTCTTGCAGTACCAACGGCATATATCGTTGACCTCTTTTACGAACATTCCGTTTTGGTCATAAATTTGGTAGTACACCCCGAGTTCGTTTAGGTATTCAGTAATATCCAGCGCCACTTTTTTTGGCAAGTCGCAGTGTCTTATTACCTTGCCGTTTTGCACGATAACACATCCGTTGAGCCCCATAAAAGTAATTTTGTCCTGTGGGAGATTCATCTCTTTCGCCTGCCAAATCAACGACTCAACTTCTCTGCCCGAGCAAAATGCAAAGTGTCCGCCCGCGTCTATATAGTCGGTAATTGCCTTGTGCGTAAGCTCTCCCACCTGGTTGTTGGAATCGAGAAAAGTTCCGTCCATGTCCGAAACGAGAAGTTTGTACTTGAGTTCATTTGCCATAATTTACCTCTTTTGCGATTAATCCGCTAGAAAATTTTGCGATTAATCCGCCTTGTTTTTGAAATGTTCAACGATATTTTGTGCGGTGCGCTTGTCTATACCCACCGCGACAATATCCTCTACGGTCGCATTTTTCAGCTCCTCTGGAGTAAAATGCTTTTGCAAAAGCTTGCGTCTTACTTCGCCCACCCCTGCAATACTTTCGTAGCTTTTTACCATACGCTTGGCGCGGAGATTGCGGTGATAGGTAATCGCAAATCTGTGCGCCTCGTCTCTTATCCTTTGCAGTAATCGTAGTGCGTAATCGTCTTTTGTGAGTACAATAGGGGCTTTTTGCGACGGAACGAAAATTTCTTCGTCGCGCTCGGCAAGGCTGACCATAGGAATATTTACGCCACGGCTATTCATTGCCTCCATTGCCGACGAAAGCTGTCCCTTGCCACCGTCAATTACGATGAGGTCAGGCAAATTGTTTTCGTCCTTGCCTCGTGCAATTCTTCTCGAAACAACCTCGCTCATGCAGGCAAAATCGTCCGAGCCCTCCACAGTTTTGATTTTGTAACGACGGTAATCACTTCTAGAAGGCGCTCCATCCACAAAAACCACACCGCTCGCCACCTTGTCCGTGCCGCTTACGTGTGAAATATCGTAGCACTCCATGCGGTGCAAAGCTTCCAGGCCCAAAATTTCTCGCAATCTTTCGCTTGCACCCACGGTGGTATCGTGGCGATGCTTTTCGGTTTCCACAGACTTTTCCAAAAAATCAGCAGAATTTTTTTCCGCCATATCAACGAGTCTTTTTTTTGCACCCTTTTGCGGACAAACTACTTCTACACTGCTTCCCTTTAGCATCGAAAGGTACTGCGCAAAGCCGTCGTGCGCCACGAAAGGCAAGCAAACCTCGTCAGGAATATCTACGCTACCCGAATAATATTGACCAATAAAGCTGAGCAAAGTTTCTTGCTCGTCCAGCGACGCGTCCGAAATAGTATAGTTACGTACGCCCATCATTTTTCCGCCGCGAATAATGTTGACCGACGCAGCGCCGTAAAATCCGCTGAACGAATAACTAAACGCATCAACGTCCACAACCTTGCCCAAATCCGCGATATTGCGTTTTTTGAGCAAATTGAGCATTTCAAGCTGATTGCGGTAGCCTATTGCCGCCTCGAACTGCTCCATAGCGGCGGCATCCATCATCTTTTTTTCTATAATTTTGTAGGCGCTGTCCTCTTTCCCGCCCAAAAAAGCGTAAACTTTTTCGAGTTGTGCCGAATACTGCTCCTTCGTAACCCTACTTTCACAAGGTCCGCTGCAAAGTCCCAAGTGGTAATTTAGGCAAATTTTCTTGGGCATAGTTTTTTTGCAGGTGCGAACCGCATAGCACGAGCGAATTATCGCCACTATGTCCCAAACTCTTATTCCATTCATATAAGGGCCGAAATACTTAGCACCGTCTTTTTTGAGTCTACGAGTTACCTCTATAGTCGGAAAATCTTGTCTATGATCTATACGAATATATGGACTTGCTTTATCGTCCTTGAGCAAAATGTTGTAGTACGGCTTGTACTTTCGTATAAGATTTGCCTCTAGGCTTAGCGCGTCTTTTTCGCTGAGCGTAATGATATACTCAAAAGTTTCCACGCTAGCCACCATCGCAGCAACTTTGGCTTGTTTTGGAGAATTATTAAAATACTGTCTTACTCTACGTGACAAAATTACGGCTTTACCTACGTAAATCACCGTACCCTTTTTGTCGTACATTATATAAACTCCAGGTTTATCTGGAAGTCCATTCAACTTTTCTTTTAATGTCATAATTTGCACCCACAGTAGCTTTGACGATATAATCCAAGTTGATCAGAAAGTTGTGTCGAGCGCAAAAAACCACTTTTCTTTTTGAAATCTGACGGCAAAAATTTGACACCGATCTCATCTTGAACTTGATAACCCACAGCATTTATTACCTGACTGTTTTTGTGCGGAGAAACGGTAAGCGTGGTGGCAAAATACTCAAACCCGCCTTTTCGCGCCGTTTGGGCCGTTTCTTTTAGTCTAAGGTAAAAGCAAACCAAGCATCTCGCACCGCCCTCGGGATCGCTTTCCATTCCCACTACGGACTGCTCGTACTTTTCCAAATCGTACCCGCCCTCGATAAACTCCACACCAAAATGCTCACAAACTATTCTTTGTGACGCCAATCTCTTTTGATATTCCTCAAAAGGCATAACGTTTGGGTTATAAAAAAACAGAACGACCTCAAAATGCGGAACGAGTCTTTCTAAACAAGCGGTAGAACAAGGCCCACAACAGCTGTGCAAAAGCAATCGCGGGCGGTGATCGAGCTTATCGATAATTTTACACATCTCTGCGTCGAAATTAACTTTGTTCAAAATCTCTCACCTCTATCGCCGTAAAAACGGCTCGTTACGGTCGTTCTGTTATTAATTTATCGCAAATTTACTAGTATTTTATGCAAAACTTAATATCAATCAGCTGATGCCTCGAGTTTTGCAGTCTGGTCGGCTATGCGCAACCCCTCCATCATTTCTTCGATATCACCGCTAAGGAAGCTAACCAAGCTATAAAGTGTCATGCCTATACGATGGTCAGTAACTCTACCCTGCGGGAAATTGTAGGTGCGGATTCGCTCGCTTCGGTCACCCGTACCGACCTGACTCTTACGGTTACGGCTAAGCTCGTCGGTTTGTTCTTCCTGATACAAATCGTACAGCTTGGAGCGCAAAACCTTCATAGCCTTGTCCCTATTTTTGAACTGGCTACGCTCGTCCTGACACTGCACCACTATACCGGTAGGAATATGAGTAATACGGATAGCGGATTCGGTCTTGTTAACGTGCTGACCGCCCGCTCCACCACTACGGTAGGTATCAATCTTGAGATCCTTTTCGTTAATCTCAATCTTTACGTCCTCTACCTCCGGAAGCACTGCTACGGTAACGGTGGAAGTATGAATTCTACCCTGCGTTTCGGTTTCGGGAACTCTTTGCACGCGGTGAACGCCACTCTCATACTTGAGCTTGGAATAAACCATATTTCCGCTGACGGACATAACTATTTCCTTTACTCCGCCCAGCTCAGTCAAGTTTTCGTCAATAATTTCGGTGCGCCAGCCCACTTTTTCGGCATACATACGGTACATACGCATAAGCTCGTAGCCAAAAAGCGCAGCCTCGTCGCCACCTGCGCCTGCACGAATTTCCATAATAACGTTTTTGTCATCGTTAGGATCAACGGGAATAAGCAAAATTTTGAGTTCCTTTTCGAGTTCGACAAGCTCCTCTTTCTTTTGCTCGATTTCCATTTCGGCAAGCTCCCTCATCTCCTCGTCGGACAAAAGCATTTTTGCTTGCTCGATATCGTCGGTCGCATGGAGATATTTTTCGAAGGTAAGTGCTACGGGCTCAAGCTGTGCACGCTCCTTTACAAGTTTGGTCCACTCCTTGTTATCGGCAATAACCGCAGGATCGGCGGTTTTTTCGCCCAAAATATCATATTTTTCTTTTATATTCTTTAACTTTTCTATATTCATAAACTTTCCGTCGGATTAATGTCTAAAAAATTTGGCGGATCAAAATGCTTCTAAAAAAATTCCAGCAGTTTTGCCAAAGCATATTTTATTTTTCAGCAAACACTATTCTGTCGTTTCCACCGTAATCCTTGATTATTCGCACGTTGCGGAAGCCCACCATAGTGAAAATTTTACGCACCGCATCACCTTGGTCATAGCCAATTTCCATCATAATTGCACCTGCATAGGTGAGCTTGGAATGTGCTTCGGCTGCAAGTCTGCGGATAATATCCAATCCGTCCTCGCCACCGTTGAGCGCCATGTACGGCTGACAGGTAACCTCGGCATCCAGCGTCGGTATAACGTCTGTCGCGATGTACGGAGGGTTGGACACAATAAGATTGTACTGCTCGTCAACGTACGCAAGCAAATCACTTTTGACGAGCGTAACACCGGTATCTTTAAGGTTTTCCTGCGCAATTTCTAGCGCTTCGTCCGACAAATCTATCGCGGTAATTTCACAAGAAGAATTAGCCGCAAGCGCAGCCGCTATGCAACCGCTACCCGTACAAACGTCAGCTACTTTTAACGTTCTGCCGCTGATGTACGAAAGCGCAGTTTCCACCAAAAGCTCGGTTTCGTTGCGCGGAATAAGCACGGCAGGGCTAACCTTGAGCTTGATACCGTAGAACACGGAATTCCCCAAAACGTAGTCAAAAGGCTCTCCGCTCTGTCTACGCTGTACCATTCCTTTGAGCTTTTTGAACTTTTCGAGCGAGATGCTCTTGAGCGAATACAAGTCGCTGATTTCCACACCCGTCACTTCCGAAAGCAACCACACCGCTTCGTTTTTGTCGATAGCGCGGATTACTGCGTAAGCCTCCGAAATATCCACTTCGCCAAATGTGTGTGGCTTTATGGACTGGTCGTCATCCATTTTGAGCACGGTGTCAAACGCTCTTATTGCAACCTCCATCATATCGTCGGTAGGCTCGTAGGTGGTAAGTCTTTGCAACGCAAGTCCTGGAGCGCGGAGAATTTTTGCAAAAATATTGTCCGGCATAAGTGCAAACAATCTCAAAAATTCATAGGAAATTCCTGCAATCAACGGCAAAATTGCCAGCTTAATCACAAAATAAACGCTCATTTCGCCAAAAGTGGACGAGATATTAACAAATCTGTCCAACAAAAAATTAACCACTGCATAAACGAGAATACTTACGACCAGCACCAAAAACAAAAAAGTAGTTCCACAACGGGTATGTCTGGTGGAGCACGCTCTTACGTTGTCTACCGTCAAATCCTTTCCGCTTTCGTAGCAGTTAATGGTCTTGTGCTCTGCGCCGTGATACATAAAGGTACGCTTTATATCTTCCATCTTGGTCACGAGATAGAGATACAAAATGAAAATACCTATCTTCAAAATACCCGAAATTATGCTTTTGAGCAAAACACTGTGAATCAAATAGCGGTGAATCAAATAGGAAATTCCCTCTGGAATAGCCACGAAGAGCGCAACAGCAAGGAGTATTCCCAAAAATACCGCAAGCCCCATAGCACCCTTAGAAAGCTGCTCGTCCTCGTCGCCCACTACCGAAGCGGATTTCATAAGCGTTCTCATACCTGTAACGAGCGAAGAAATAAAAGCTGCTACGCCTCTAAAAATAACCCATCTGTTGTACCAGCGTTTTTCCTTTAGTCTTTCGGTTTCCACGAGAATATCGCCTTGGGGATCTCTAACGGCAATAGCCATAGAGGTCTCGCCCCTCATCATTATTCCCTCTATCAAAGCCTGACCGCCGATTTTAGAAAATTTGGCAGGCTTGGTGGTTTTCTCTGCGTTTTTCAAAATTTTCTTCTCCTTAAACAAAAACTAACTGCCTCGTATCAAAGCAATTAGTTCTCAAAATTAAGAAAAGCCACACCTTAAAATAACAAAAGGTATGGCAAAATCCCTAGCTAATTTTTCTTTCCGCGACGCTGATTGAACTTGTCGATGCGTCCGCCGGATTCAACGTGCTTCTGCTTACCGGTATAAAAAGGATGGCACTGACTGCAAACGTCCACCTTGATAACGTCTCCTTTCTTAGTCGAGCCGGTAACAAATTTTGCGCCGCATGCACACTCGGCAACAACCTCATGATAATCCGGATGTATTCCCTGTTTCATAATCGTACTCCTATAAGTTAATAGCCTATATATTATAGAACACAAAGCCTGCATTGTCAAGCAATTTTTGCATTTTATAAAAGCATTTTTTAAATAATTTCAGTTTAATTTTTTTTGAATTATTTTTTGAAAATCATATTTTTTACATTGCTTACATCAGTGGCTGTTTTTACTGACGTCTGAATCTTCTCACCAACCTTGTCGCGAGCGTACATAATCGTTGTGTGGTCACGCCCGCCAAAAATATTACCTATCGTAGCAAGCGGAAGATCCATAAGCTCGGTTATGATATAAATGCAAATTTGACGCGGTTCTACAATTTCCTTGGTTTTCTTTTTGCCGAT
>JAFQMX010000062.1 GCA_017396125.1 Clostridia bacterium | reverse complement strand
GTATACACGAGCGAGAAAGGGCACATCGAACCAATTTCATTCGTTAAGAAAACGCAGCATAAAGCAACATTGTAAACAATTATTTACGGTAAAAATGGCGAAAATCAAGGAAAATCAATGCTTTTGGGGTGGAAATATTAAAAATTATTAAGTTTCCATTTTTGTAATTCTTTCCAAAATTTATGACTTCACAAGCAAAAACGGGATTTTTCTTACCATATATAATACTACGCGCACGCGTGTACGCACAAATTACGCATTGTAGATTTCAAGAAAAAGCAATTGCGCAAAAACAAAAAATTCGAGTTAATGTAAATAATTGTTTGCAAACATTTGTTTACGGACAAAAAAGAGAGATATCTTGCGATATCTCTCTTTTTTGTGTGGGGAGGCTGTCTTTTAAGACGACCTCAGACATAGCAATTTATTTCTTTCTGGAAAGGTCGTACCAAACCTTAAGAATACCGCCAAGCGAACCGTCCTCATTAGTTCCTCTCAGCTCAGCATCCTTGCTCACGCGGTGAGCAGAGTAGTCGTAACCGATTCCGGAATACATATACTTGTTAGTCTGAAGAAGGTTATGCCATCTGTTGTTCATAGCCTGCTTGTCGCCGTTACCCTCGAGGTACGCGGAAATAACGTCCTCATAGGTCTTATCGAAGCAGTCACGAACGTGGTTTCTGATGTAGGTAAGCATTCTCTTGTTCTGGTTGCCTGCAAGACCGCCGGAGGTTCTTGCTACGAGCTCCTGAGTATAGTATGCATCAAGAATCTCTCTGGAGTTAGTGGACTGATAATCAAGGAATGCAGTGCACTGCTCGAACTCGGTGGTGGTAGCGGAAATAGCTACGACACGAGCGAGGTTATGTACGAGAGTAAGGTACTCGTCACCTGCCTGATATAAAGGAACGGGAACGATACCGAAGCCAAGGCTCTTGTCGCTCATATCCTGATATACCTGCTCCTCAAGAGAGCCTACTGCGATGATACCGCCGAAGAGCATCTTGTTATTAGCGAACTGCTGACGGATACCAACAAGCTCACCCTGGCTGGTGGAGTCGCCAAGACCTGCGTTGTTAACCTCAGTTCTGGTTACAGAGGTGATGCCGGCTGCGCCGTAGGTGCTCTTTTCAGCGGAGAAGAGCTTCTCAAGAGCCGCTGCGAAGTTAATAAGATCGCTATTAGTCTCGGGGTAAAGGTAAGAAACCTTTCCGCCCTCTTCAACCTTGTTGATGATCTTTACGGAAGATGTGTAAAGGAAGCCGGAGGAAGTAAGACCGGAGGTTCTTCCGAATGCAGCGCCGAGGGTATCGTTAATATCCGCAACGCCTGCGGTGGTTCCGTTGTCAACGTATACTGCATTGCAGTACTTTGCAAGAACGTCATAGGTCCAGCCGCCGTCCCAAACGAGCTTATAGAAGTCCTCGATGTCGAAGTCGCCGTCGTTATCCATATCACCGGTAGAATCCTTAAGGGCGATCTCGTTCATCATCTTAACGTTAACGGGAACAACGAGGAATGCACGAACAAGGTCTACGCAATAGTTGGATGCGAGACAGTACATCTTATCGAATTCACCGTTGGGATTAGCGAATGCAAGAGACTGCATGTAGTCATAGAAGTAACCCTGACCTGCCTCGGAATCGAAGTAGGTGTCACCTACGCCAACGTAACCCTCTTCGGTGAAGGTGAAGTAGTTCTGACCCTTACCGTAGCTTACAAGCTCGTTGTTGGTATTGGAATAAAGGTTAGCAAAGCAGTTTCTGAGCGCGAGAGATGTAAGGTCGTATGCGAAGTTGCAATATACATCGGGCGCAGAAGAGTCTCCTGAGTTTACAAGTCTCTGGATCTCACTGAAGGACTGACCCCAAGCAAAATCATTCTTGTAGCTATAACGAGGTGTTACGCCGGTAACGTTCGTAGCAGCATCGTTTCTGTCTTTGACAAGCTTGTCGATCTCAGCGTGCGCGGACTCATCCTTGCCGGCATAGTATCTCTTAAGACCGGAGGAAAGCTCGCCAGCGTTGTCGTTCTCGTAAAGCTCGACAAGAATTTCACTGGATCCCCAGTAATACTCGCCAACAGCACCGTTGTTGCCGCCGTTGCCGCCGTTGCCGCCATTGCCGCCCCCGCCGGTTCCTTCGCCGCCACCTTCACCGCCGCCTACGCAGGAAGCGAGAAGACAAACGATAGCGAGCATAGCCACGAGAAGACTCAAAATTTTGAGTTTCATGTTTATTCTCCTTTTTGTTTTTCTTTAACCGAAAGCTCGGTTTATCATACTAATTTTATCATAATAAAATATATAAATCAAGCGCAAAAAAAACAAAAAATATTTTTCCGCAGATTGCATAAATAGTATAAATGATTTTTGTGCAAAATATATAGCAAAATCAAGGGTTTATGGCACTTTTTACCTTACGCTTTCGAAAAAATTGTTGCTTTTTTGAAAAAACACGCAAATCCCCAGCAAAATCAACGGCTTTCAAACGATTTGCAGTATCGAATTAAAAATCCATAAAACCAATGCCCAAATTCAGTAACAATAACATTTTTTCGATTTTTTCAAAAAACTTAAAAAAGCACTTGACAAAATACTTTTTATGTGATAAAATAAACAACGTCCAAAATTGAATAGCGGAATTGTGTAAAGGTAGCACAGCAGACTCTGACTCTGTATGTTGGGGTTCGAATCCCTATTCCGCTGCCAAAGAAAACAGACCATCATCCGATGGTCTGTTTTCTTTGGCAGCCGAATAGTCGCTTTGAACCACAGTGCCGCAAGGCACGGGGGTCGCATACCCTGACCGAAGATCGACAAGCTTGCTTGTCAGGCGAAGGAAATGGG
>JAFQMX010000061.1 GCA_017396125.1 Clostridia bacterium | reverse complement strand
GAGACGATGGATTATGTAGAAAAACATATAAAAATGCAAAACGCAAAAATTATTTCTTTAAATAGTACAGAAAGTTTTGAAGCAGCGCGTTTGGAATACAATATTAGTGACGACACTATGAAAAACATTGCATATTATCACCATGGTGCTTATATTTATGACGGAGAACAAGGAAATATAAACGATTTTAATGCTAAACCATTACGAACATTGAGGGAAGTAGAAATAGAAATCTTAAAAGAAGTATTATATAATTTGTATTGTGAAGATTTTCCTTATGCTATAGATATGGATTTGGAAGAATTTTTGCGTGAAATTGAATTTAATTTTTGTGGTGAATATGATGGTTTGTATGTAGTTTATATAAAATATACTTGGCTTCCTGTCGCAGATGTGATAATTGAATATTGCGTAGATAATATTCAATTTGTGAGAACTGGTAAGGAATCTTTGTACGGCATTTATTTCTAAGGAGAGCGAT
Source organism: Clostridia bacterium (assembly GCA_017396125.1). Classification (GTDB taxonomy): domain Bacteria; phylum Bacillota; class Clostridia; order Christensenellales; family Pumilibacteraceae; genus RGIG1965. Next base: position 13,777 of record JAFQMX010000061.1, on the reverse strand, counting down.
ATGAATACAATTATAAAAATAGCAAGAAAAAAATTGATAATTATAGTAACAATGATTTTGTAAAGCGTATTTGCAGGAGATTTTGGTGTTATGAAAGAGGTGGCTGATATTGTAATATATGAGCCACAAAAGATTAGTGTATTTTAAAATAAAATTTTAATATTATAAAAAATGTCCCCGAAAAGTAAATTTCGGGGCTTTTTTTCTTGTGTTTTACTGTTAGCATACTTATGTGGGTTGTTTTTTTTGTCGTAATATGGTATAATAATAAAAACTCGTAAATAGGGTTATATCGTTTTACACCAAACGGAGCTTTTTATGCAAGTAGTAGAGGTATTGACAAAAAAACAACGCAGGGATTTTTTCCTTTTTCCTATTAAACTGTACAAGGGTAATAAATACAACGTGCCTTCGCTTTTGAGCGACGAGTATGATGAATTTAATCCGGAAAAAAACGGCGCTTTTGAGTTCTGTAAGTCAAAGATGTTTATTGCGTACGACGATGGCAAGGTCGTGGGCAGAGTAGCCGTTATTATCAACGACGCTTACAACCAAAAGAAAAACGTTTGCCAGGTCAGATTCACCCGCTACGACGTTATTGACGATTTTGAGGTAACCAAGGCGCTTTTTGACAAGGTTATTGCTTACGCGCGTGACAACGGTATGAACGAGATTATCGGACCTATCGGATTTTCGGATTTCGACAAGCAGGGTATGCTCGTCGAAGGCTTTGAAGAGATGGATTTGTACATTACCATGTACAATTATCCGTACTACAAGGAGCATATGGCAAAGCTCGGATTTGTCAAAGATGCCGATTGGGTGGAGTACAAAATAAAATTACCGGAGGTTATGGATCAGCGACTTAAGGCGCTCGCCGAAAAGGTGCAAAAGCGTTATGGCTACGAATACGTGGAGTTTAAGGGCTTTAAGTCCGCTAAACCTTATATTAGACCTGCGCTCAAGGAAATTATGAACGAGGTGTACGCCGAGCTTTATGGCGTTGTTGCCGTAAATGACCGCCAGATAGACCGTGAGGCTGCTATGATTAAGCAGGTTTTTAATGACAAAATGATTTTCCTTATCAAAAAAGACGACGAGCTTGCCGGTTACGGATTTATGGCGCCAAACGTTTCGCGCTCCATGCAAAAGGCGCAGGGTAGAATTACTCCGCTGGGAATTTTGCGCGTTATTCGTGATTTGAGCAGCTTTGATACCGTTGATTTGTACAGTATGGGTGTAAAGAAAAAGTACCAAAATGCCGGCGTAAACGTTATGATTATGGCTAAGGGCTTGGAAAACTTGATTGACTGTGGCGTTAAGTATCTCGAAACCGGTCCGGAGCTCGAGACTAACGAAAAAATCCAGTCGCAGTGGAAGAGCTTTGAAAGGCGTATTCACCGTCGCCGTCGCTGCTACAAGCTGTCGCTGGACGAAAACGAGGGCGGAGAAAAATAAAATTCAATTGCTCAAAAACGGTAATAGACACAAAAAAGGCCTTTCGATTTTGTCGAGAGGTCTTAATTTATAGTTATTAGCGAAAAATCAACCACCACTTGGAGTGGTGTAAAAAATCTTCAGATAAAAGAAATCCTTCTATGATATAATTAAAGCAGGTTTGCCGACTGCAAAAAAACATAGGAGGATTTGTCAATGACTGACACAAATAGTTTATTACATTCAAAGTGGAATTGCAAATATCATATCGTATTTGCACCAAAATATCGAAGGCAAGTAATTTATGCCAAAATCAAGGCAGATATCTGACAAATATTAAGAAAGTTATGTGAGATAAAGAATGTCGCAAAAGTTAGGAATAAATTGTCGCAGGCTTGAATACTTTTATACAAAAGAAGCTTGCGGAGAGTGTGGCTACAAGCAACAAAATTCCGCATTTTTCCTAAAAAAGGCAAAAAATTCGATAAATACTTTATTGTACAATGGGAGAGTAAGCGGATGAAATTTATTACGCTAAAAAAGACGGCGCTAGTCAGGCTGGTGGTTGCGCTTGTGCTTGTTCCGTGTTTATGCATTGGCGTGACCAAGGCGGACGCGGCAGGCGTTTATATGGGCAAAACCAGTCGAAAATTGCCTATTTATTCGGTGGAAACTGAAAAAAAGGAAGTTGCTTTGTCTTTTGACGCAAGTTGGGGCGCTGAAAAAACGCCAAAAATTCTCGACACGATAAAAAGTTACGGTGTGTGTGCCAACTTTTTTGCTGTGGGATTTTGGGCGGAAAAGTATGCCGACCAGCTAAAAGCGCTCAATGACAGTGGTGTTTTTGAAATAGGCACTCATTCCAACACTCATCCCAATATGCCCAAGCTTTCGAGAGAAAAAATCAGGCTGGAGCTTAGCGAGTCGATGCGGATTATCGAAAACATTATCGGCAAAAAGGTGGATTTATTCCGCGCGCCGTTTGGCGATTACAGCGATGCTTTGCTGGATGAGGCGCAAAGCTTGGGGCTATTTACCATTCAGTGGGACGTGGATAGTCTGGACTGGAAGGGACTTAGTGCAGGCGAAATGGCGACGAGAGTGCTTAGCAGGGTGCAAAACGGCAGTATAATTTTGATGCACAACGACGGTGAGCACACAGTCGAAGCGTTACCGCTTATTATTGAGGGGCTGAAAAACAAAGGATACAGTTTTACAACCATAGGAAATTTGATTTACCGTGAAAACTACTATATCGACCACACGGGCAGACAAATAAGGAGCAAAGATACTTATGAATAACGAAATAATTTCTAACAAAGTTTTTTTGATGGGCAAGGTAAACAGTCTGCCCGAATACTCACACGAGCTGTTTGGCGAAGGCTTTTATGAATTTACTTTAAGCGTGCCAAGACTGTCGGAAATAAGCGACGTTATACCAATTACCGTTTCCGAAAGGTTACTGGGCGAAGTAGATATGACTTTGGGCGCTATCGTCGCGCTAAACGGACAATTCCGTAGCTACAACAAGATTGTGGATGAAAAGAGCAAGCTTATGCTAACGGTTTTCGTTCGCGAATTCGTTGCATTGCCTGTGGAAGAAACAAATCCAAATTCCATCGAGCTTTGCGGTTACGTTTGTAAACCGCCCGTGTACCGCACAACGCCGTTTAACCGCGAAATCTGCGATATGCTGATTGCCGTAAACCGCGCTTACAACAAGTCGGACTATATTCCTTGTATCGCGTGGGGACGCAACGCCAGGTTTGTCAAAGGCATAGAGGTGGGGCAAAAGCTTCTCGTTTCTGGACGAATACAGTCGCGAAATTACAATAAAAAAATTAGTGAGGAAATATCGGAGGTGCGCGTAGCCTACGAGCTTTCCGTAAATAAAATTCAACTAATCGACTAACAAAACTACGGCGCAAAAAATGACGCTGTGTCAAAATTTATCATATACGTATGCAGTTTTTTGCAACAAAAGAACGCTATTCCACAATTAATGGAACAGCGTTTTTCATATCGTAATTATAATTTCAAAAAAGATTGTCAACAATTATTATTGGTAGTCACGAGACGAGGTACGGCTGAGAATACTTTTACGCTTGTTTTGACGAACCTTGCGAGCGATCAAAACCACTCCGAGAATTATCGTCGCAATAATGATTGCTATCGCCACGAATTGCAACAGGTCAACTCCGTCAAACTCAACGTACTTGGTCTCGACGTAGCATTCGATATCTATCGTGCCATAGCCGTCGCGATAGAATACTACTTTGGTAAATTTTTGCGACGAATCGAAAGGTGTGTCAACTTTTACTCTGGTGTCCTTTGCAATCCAAAGGTCATCGATAGGTACGTATTTTTTTGCCGTAGCGTCGTAGTGATAAACCAGCGCATAGTCGGTGATAACTGCGTTGGTGTCCGGCATCTTTTCGTTTTTGTAAAACTCGGTGGTGATGTCTGATGCCATAACGAATCCTTCGTGAGTATCGTCAATGCTGATGCGGTACCATTTTTTGCCGTAGCCGTCCTGATACCATCTCTTTGCGTACTCGTCGGCATGGTTAGTGGCGAAAGGTATGATAGAAACCGTATCGTTTTTGTTTTTAATTACGCCCTTTACGGTAGGAGATTTTATCGACGGCCACTTATAAATTTTAGTGTTATTGGTATTGATTTTTCCCACCGAAATAGGTGCAAGCTCATACTTTAGCGGTTCGGAAATGGAAGACGCGTATACGTATCCGCCCTTTAGACTAAGATTTTCTACGTCGTCAAACATAACGTAATAATATTCTTCAGGACAGTCCGCGTCGTAATGAATGATTACGTTGGTACCTGCGCCAACCTCTGCGGTAATTTCCGCCTCGGCAGGAGTTTTGAACAGCTTAACTTTTTTTAGCGTTTTTGCAATAAGGTTGCCCTTAATTTGCAAAGCATCCTCTTCGATTTCCAGCGACGGAATATCGTAAAGCTGTTCGATATCAGCAGCTCCCACGTCAAGTCGGTTTAGCTTATAAATACAATGCCTGTCGGTGTCTACGATGAGAATATCACCGTAGCCTACGTAATCGGTTTTTATACTGCTTATGATGAGTTTGCCGTCCACAGCGCACAACGCAGTTTCTATGCCGTCATAGCGATATAGCACGCCGTCCTTGATATAAAATAGATTTTTGCTCGCGTCGATTGCGTACGAGGTTATGCCTTCGCAAGAAAGGAGAGCGTTTTCGCCCAAATAAACGGTTTGTCCATCGTAGTAGGAGATTTTGCCGTTAAAAATACAAATGGTTTTGGCTGAAATAACTTCTTCGGACAAATTAAGCTCAGTGTCTGCGGTCAATAGCCCTTGAGTGCACAGAACGTAAATTTTGTCATCCGAGCCAACTGCGATATCGGATGCACCGAGAAGAGCAGTTTGTTTTATTATACTGCCGTCCTCCGAAAGTTTTACGAGAGAACTTTGGGTAACCACGTAGATATTGCCCTCCGAGTCCGAAGCCGCCGCAATAGGTCTAACGATGGAAATTTGCTTTATGCCACCGTCGCTGTCAATAACCGAGAGTCGGTTGTTCATACGGTCGCTAACGATAATCTTGCCTAGTTTTGCGCTGATTGCCGAAGGCTTGTTGTAAAAATAATCGTCGCTACTAGCCGACGCAACGACGGTTTTTTGTGCGTCAAGGTTAAGGCTGAGTTCTTCGATAGCGGCGTAACGGCTGATGAGATAAATTTTGTCGCCGAGCACGGTAAAATCCTTTGCCGAAACGATGATTTGATTGGATATGGTATAAATTCCGTCCACTACGTTGTAACCGATCAACTCGCTCGCCGACAAGCAGTACAAAGCAGAATCGGTAGCGTAGAGAGTGGAAATGGATTGAGCCATTTCGTCGATAAGTATGCTCTGTCCGTTTTGCAACAGATAAATTGCGTGCGCCTCGTAGTTGGAGCCCTCGTTGACGGTATAATAAAAACCGTTTTTGCTCAAGGCTTCTACTTTGCCCACGGCAAAGTATTCAGTTCCCACCGAGAGGGTTTCGTCATTGTTGAGATCGTAGTGAGTGATTACGTCATCGTAAGCGGTAACGAGAATATCACCGCAAAAAGCAAAGTCGTTTACGTTAGCAAGCGTGATTTCGCCAAAGTGCAGGGTAGTGCCGTCCAGGTAAACGTGTTTGTCGCGATAAACGGTAAATTTTTTGCAGGAAATGGTAAGTTCTTGATTAATGGAGAAATTTTCAAAAACCTTTACTTTACCGCCTGCGAGAGTAACGTAAATTTTGTCTTGGTCGGAGTAAATTTTTTCGGGATTGTCGAGATAGCCGTAAATAGTTTGCCCGTTGAGATTAAAAATTTCCGGCATAGGCATAGATTCCGCTTTTGCCGTGACGGGCGGTGCGGAACTCAGCGTTAGCGCGACCAGTATCAAAATTAAAATATACAGGCTTTTTTTCATACTTTACCTCGAAACGTTTTGGTTACAAACTATTATAACACATAATTGCCTCAGTTGTAAACGATTATTTGCACTATAATTTTTCTCGATAAAGCATAAAAAATTGATAAAAAATAAATTTTTTGTAGTAATTTTTCCGATAAGGTATTTACTTTTTTGTTTTCTTGTGATATACTAAGGTGAAAATAATCTGAAATTATGTTTTTAGGAGAAAAATAGTGGAAAAAATTGCAGTAATTGATCTTGGAAGCAACGCTATACGGTTGGTAGTCGTTAACATTATGTCCAACGGCTATTTCGTAGTTTTTGACGAGTTAAAGGAAACTGTGCGTCTTGGACAGGATATGAGCAGAGACGGATTTTTGAAGCCATCCAAAATCGCTCAGGCTGTTAAGACTCTCAAAATGTTCAGAAAACTTTGTGACAGCTACAACGTAGACAAGGTTTATTCTATTGCTACCAACGTCGTGCGCAGAGCAAAAAACCAAAAGAGCTTTATTGAAGAAATCAACGCTGTATGCGGATTTAAGTTCAAGGTGCTTTCGGAAGAAGAAGAGGCTATGCACATATACCAGGGTGTAATCAACTCTCTCGATGTACCGAAGGGTGTTATAATAGATATCAGTGGTAGTAATATCCAGATTTTGCATTACAACCGCCGCAACGTGCTCAATCGTTTTAATTTGCCGTTTGGCGCAATGACTCTCAGCGATAAGTTTGTTAATTCGGAGCTTGATCCTGAAAATCAGGTCAAGGCTATGGAAGATTACGTTATCGAACAGCTTTCGGCATATCCTTGGTTAAAGGAAATCGACGCAGACGTGCAGATGGTGGGTGTGGGCGGTTCGTTCCGTAATATCGCAAAAATTATCAGAAGAGTAAAGCGTTATCCGTACGATATGATTCATAACTACAATATCGCTATGAAGGATTTTGACGTAGTTTACGATATGGTCAAGGTTCTTGACGCGGACAAGCGTGCAAAAATAAAGGGACTCAATGCAGAGAGATCGGATATTTTTGCAGCGGCAATCGCTATCGTTAAGGCTTTCGTAAAATTCACTGGATTCGAGAGTATGACTATTTCCGGTGCAGGACTCAGAGAGGGAATTATGTTTAACCACGCAGTTCCTACCACTGTTGAAAAGCCTATTACTGACGTTTTGGGTCACTCGCTCTATACCATGATGAATTACTACGACGTAAATATTCCTCATGCAGAGCACGTTTGCAATCTTTCCATCCAGCTTTACAAGCAGCTCAGAGTATTGCACAAGCTTCCACGTCAATATATCAAGCCTTTGCGTATAGCAGCGCTCTTGCACGATAGCGGAAGAAGAATTAAATTCTACGACAAAAACAGACATACCTTCTACTTTATTCTCAATTCCAATCTCTACGGCGTAAGTCACCGCGACATTTTGCTAGCTGCATTTATCGCACAGGGTATGCGTCCTGACGAATTCAGCATGGCGGATTGGAATAAATACAAGGATCTGCTCAAAGAAGAGGATTTGGTTGCAGTTATGAAGCTAAGCGTTATGCTTCGTATTGCAGAAAGCCTTGATAGATCCATGTCCGGCGCAGTTAAGACAATAAATTGCGACGTTCTTGGTGATTCGGTTATTATGAAGACCGAGGTGGAGGGCGACTGTTCTTTGGAAATCAAGGATGCGTTCAAGATTTCGGCAGACTTTGCTCGTGCATACCGCAAAAATTTGGAAATTCTTTAATCTATGAAATTAGTGCTTGCTTCTGCTTCGCCAAGAAGAAGAGAACTTATTAAGTCGCTTGATCTTGAGGTAGAGGTTATTCCTTCGGGCGCGGACGAGAACATTGAGCCGTGCGCTCCCGAGCTATACGTAAAAAAGCTGGCTACGCTCAAGGCCAAAGACGTTTTTCAAAAAACCTCGTTGCTCACTCTTGGCGCGGATACCGTGGTGGAAGTTGACGGAACGATTTTGGGCAAGCCTAAGACCTGCGAGCAGGCGGAACAAATGTTTCGTTTGCTGTGTGGACGCAGTCACAGGGTGCTGACGGGAGTTTGTTTAATTGACGGCAGTCACGAAGTTGCCGACTGTGAAATTACGACTGTTACCTTCAAGCCTTTTGACGCGGAGGTAATAGACGAATATATCAAGACGGGCTCGCCGTTTGACAAGGCGGGCGGATACGGGATACAGGATGAAATACTTGCGCCCATTGTTGCAAACGTGGACGGTGAACTGGACAATGTCATAGGACTTCCCGTAAAATTGATAGCAAAAATACTAAAGGAGAAATTCGGATTATGGACATCGCGTTAAAAATCGGTTCGACGTATACATCCATCTATCTTTCGGGAGGTGGAGTGGTTCTTCGTGAGCCGACGGTAATTGCCTTTAACGGCGCGCCATCCGAAAATAACATTCGTGCTATCGGATATGACGCACAGGCTATGATAGGCAAGGCGGTGGACAAAATCGTTATCATTTCGCCGATCAAGAACGGCGTTATTACTGACGAATATTCTCTCGCATTACTTCTTAGGCGCTTTATTGCCAAGCTTTATCCGCCAAGCTACGTCTTTAAGCCTCGCATCAAAGCGGTTATGGCAGTACCTCTCGGTATCGAGCCTCAAAAGCGCGCGGTGTACGAAAACGTTGCGCTCAGCGCAGGAATTTCGCATGTGTCGCTCGTTCCTAGCATCTTGATGAGCGGAGTTGGCATAGACCTTCCGATAAACTCCGAGAGAGGCGGAATTATAGTCAATATTGGCGGTGGACTCACCGAAATAGCTGTGTTTGCTTTGTCCGAAATTATCAGCGGTTATTCGGTAAGCATTGGCGGAAATATGCTGGACAAGGCAATCAGCGATTCGCTTCTCGGCAAATATAACTTAAAGATTGGTCTTGCGACGGCGAGAAAGCTACGAGAGGATGTTGGTTCGCTTTACAAAAATGATACTGCGTCTATGATCGTTACCGGTATGGATATCACCAACAAAATCCCGGGCAAAATTACCGTAAAGTCCTCGGATTTGTACGGAATTCTCTTACCGTACTATCTCAAAATAGCCGACGCTGTGGAAAACGTTATCAAGGCTTGTCCGCCGGAAATTGCAGGCGAGCTTTTCAACGGAATTTGGGTTACGGGCGGAGCGTCCAAGATTCCTGGACTCAGCGAGGCGTTCTTTGATAGACTCAAGCTCAGAGTCAATTTGGTAGAAAAACCGGAGCTTGCCGCGGTAGTGGGCGGAGGGAAGCTTATTTCCAACCGTCAGCTTCTCAACGAGATTTCCTGATATATAAAATTAATATTATTAAGCCGAACGCAATGCAGTTCGGCTTTTTTTTGCGTAATTTTGCGACGTAGTCATTATTTTTTGTCAATAACCGCGAAATGTAGCCTTTTTTCGAGTGGGTGCAGATGGTATAATAAAGGTCGATTCGGAGGAAATTATGGCAAGAAGTATAGTAATAACGTCGGGCAAGGGCGGTGTAGGCAAAACTACTCTTACGGCAAATCTCGGCAGAGCGCTTGCGATTTTGGGAAAAAGAGTGGTTCTGCTTGATACCGACCTGGGACTAAACAACCTCGACGTTACCATGAATATAGAAAACAAGGTGGTCTACGATCTCGTGGACGTTATTGAAAACCGTTGTCGTCCCAAGCAGGCGCTAGTCGAGGACGATTTGGTAAAAGGACTTTACATAATGCCCAGCGCTCATACGTACGAGCAGTCCGTTGTCAATGGCCAAAATATTCGCTCAGTTATCGTTAGTCTAAAAAATTATTTTGATTTTGTAATAACAGATTGTCCTGCTGGAATAGAAAGTGGGTTTCATCGCGCAGTTTCGGCTAGCGACGAGGCAATCGTGGTTACGACACCACATTTGTCTGCGATTAAGGATGCGGGTAGAGTGATAAATTTGGTGCGAGAATACCAAATAGGCGCGTCGCTCGTGCTCAACCGCGTGCGAGGCGATTTGATACTGTCGTCGGACATGGTGGACACAACCGAGGTCACTAAGCTGCTCAAGGTCAGCGCAATCGGCGTTATTCCCGAGGACGACGTTTACAACCAAATTTCCAACACGGGCAAGCTCAATCAAAAGAGTGAGGCATTTCAAGCGACGGTTATGCTGGCAAAAAATATTATTTACGGAACGGATTCACTCTACGACCCTACCCAAAAATACCGTGGTTTTTTTGGCGGAATAAAGCGCAATCTCAGGAGAAAAGTATGAACAACAGTCAAATTATGCTCCAGCGTCTGCGAGGTCAGGTCAGCGAGCAAAATAACAAATACAATACGTATAAAATTCTTAAAAGCGATATTTGCAGACTTCTTTCCGACTACACCGACTGCACTCAGGACGACGTTGAGCTTACGGTCAGCATAGATCAAAAGGGCAGATATGTCATAACATTTCGCGCCACTTCAAAAATTCTCAACCGCGCAGGAAGTATATTGCCCGACTAAAAGGCATATATATTAGTATGCCGTCAAAATACCGTAAATCAAAGTTTAATATCAAAAAGCCGTGGCAAATATGAAAACGGCAATAAAAATTTCTCCGCTTTTTATAATTATGGCGGTGGCGATGGCATACTTTGGCACGCTTAGAGAAAGCTTGATTTATTTTACGGCAGTAATCTTTCATGAGCTTGCGCACTCCGAGATGGCAAAAAGGTGCGGTTACGTGCTTAGCGGATTAAAGCTTATGCCCTACGGCGCGTCGCTGACGGGCAATTTTGAAGTAATTAGACCTATTGACGAAATCAAAATAGCGCTGGCTGGACCGCTTGTCAATCTCTTTATTTCGCTAGTGTGCGTAGCGACCTGGTGGCTGTTTCCCAGCAGTTATTTTTTTACCGAAGGTATAGTTTTTTGCAATACGTCCCTGGCAATTTTTAACCTTGTGCCCATTTATCCGTTGGACGGAGGACGCGTAATTTTGGCGCTTGCCTCAAAAAAGATTCCGCGGCAACGGGCGTATGCGATTTTGCGAAAAGCAGGCTACGTGGCTGCGACAATTTTTATTTTTGCCTTTGTCGTAAGCGTGTTCGTGTCGCCCAACCCGTCGTTTGCAGTTATCGGACTTTTTATCGTAGTGTCTACGGCGATTCCCGACAAGGTCAACAGTTATCAGCGAGTGTACGGAATTGCTTACATGAGCGAGCGAGTAAAAAGAGGCCTGCCGATAAGAGAAATTGTCGTGGATTCAGAACAAACCTTGCTGGAACTTGATAAGATGCTAAACAGCAATTATTACACGGTATTTTTCGTCGCCGACCCCAAAATGTCGCTGACAAAAAGAATTTCCGAGTCCGAACTGGAAAATCTTGCCACAAAGCACGGATTTAATAAAAAAATTTGTGATTTTATGTGATTAACTTTATTTATTATGCTTGAAAAAACTGCCCGTATATGCTAATATATACATAGGGAGTTTTTTTATGAATAACAATTTTTCGGAAAAGGCCGGCGAAACCGCCGTTGAAGCAGGAAAGAGATTTTTTGAAGGCGAATACGACGCTACTGATTTTATAAAAAAGAAGTTGAAAAAGGGCGACTACGAGTATTTGGCTGTTTTTGCACAGACCGCCGTTGCGCCCGTTATCGACTACCGTCTTGTTGAGGACAGCGAAAAGAGCTTCCGTATTCTCATGGAGCTTTTTGACAGATGCAATATTACCGAGGACGCTAAGGAAAAGTTGATTTACTCAGTGTACAAAGCGTCGGAAAAAAGTATGCTTAAACGTTGGACGGACAGCGCCGACGAATATTTTGCAAGAAAGATTTTTGCTAATCCTGGCTTTGCGTACACCTTGCTCAAAAAGGATACCACGGGACTTGCGTACCCGCTCATTTTGCAGGTGGGTAAATCCAGAGGAGAGGAGATTATCGTAAAGGCGCTCCTCACTTTTAACGTTGCAAATAGAGCCAAGGCAAGAAGATTGATTTACGGTAGCAGAGTGGCAATTTCGCTCATCTCAGCCTATGAGGAAATGAACGTGCGCCAAAGAGGCGAATTCGTAAGACTCATGCTTTTGGACAAGCGCAATCCTGAGTCCGTACAGTTTATCAAAGACGTTTATTACGGCGAGTCCTCTAAGCGTATAGTCAACGCTATCCGCAAAGAAATTATTACCCCGTACGCGCATTTGCAGCCACAAGAGTACAGAGAGGACGAAAAATCGTTGTATTCTCCGTTCTTCTGCGGTAGAAATTATAAAATCCGTATCAAAAATTTTAAGGTAAAGAAAGCAGTTTCGCAGGATTTGGAGGTTAATACCCAAATCAAAAAAAGAGCAGCGCTCGTAAAGGCAGAACTCAAGGCATGTATAAACGACCTTTTTGACCGCATGGTTTCTTGTTCGAGATGGCCTGCGGAAATGTTCCTCGAAAGACTGAATGAGGACAAGCTCTTCTATTATATGTGCGACAAGCTGTTCTTTGCTATGTACAACGGAGAGTATTTTGAAGATATCGTTATCGTTTCGGACGGCAAAATTTTGACTGCCGACGGAAAGAGAGTAAATATAGAAAATAAACAGATTATGCTTGCGCACCCGCTCATGTTCAGCGGAAGATACGCATATCTCACTATGCAAAACGATTTGAACCAGCCGTTTGCACAAATCGATCGTCCTGTTTTCGTGCCGAGCGACACGGATAGAACGTTTAACTACGTTAACCGTTTCAGCGGTTCGGTTATTACGGTGGGACAGCTCAAAAAACGCACGAGAGGCACGGGCTTCCATCTTAAGCGCGACACCTCTACCGGCGATTTTGGTTGGCTTGCAATGCTTTGGCAGGGTGTTTACTGCGTTGCTAAGCTTTCGGAATTTGATGAAAACGACAACGACGGCTTTGTAAGAGCGGAGAGAATTCAATTTTACGAGTTTAAGGACGTTGCCAAAAAGATGGACAACGGCAAGTGGGAAAGTGCAAAGGTTATGCCTATCAGCAACATCAACCCAGCGCTGTTCAGTGAATTTATGCTGATTTTGTCGGGGGTTTTCGGCGCGTAAGGAGGGAGCGAAATGAAGTACGTAAATAAAGAATACGGCTTCGCTTTCCGTCCGCCGTTTTATGAAAAATTTTATTCTGAGAGCGAGGAAGGTTCCGAAATTACCCGAGATAATTTCCCCGACAAGTTTGTTCAGGGAGTGGGCTACGACCCGTGCGCCATCAACGGCACTATGATCGTCGGCAAAAACGGTAGCGTTTGGGGAATCCGCGTTACCTACTACGACGGCAAAAAGTGGCTGGACGGCAACGATTTTATAAAACAAAATTTACAAGCAGGCGCCAACACCGCTGACGGCAGTTACGCCCATTTTTCGTGCGGAGATCTTAGCATAAGATGGGCAAAGATTACCGAAAACGGCGTGGCGTTTATTATTTCTTCGAGAAAAAAGTTAAAAGTCAGAGTAATTTGCTATCCGTTTTTTCACAGCGGAGGCGAGCTTTCGATAGAGGGTAATCAGATAAAAGGCAGAGCGCCCCACACCGCCATAATAAAGGGTTCGGTTGCGCTGGACGAGCACAACGCGATTTTTAAGCAAAGATACCTTGTGTTTGACGAATCACAACGCGAGTATTTTATGCTCAAAAGCTTTAACAATCCGTCCAACTTCGCCAACGGAGCGTTTAACGAGGCGATTACCGAGTTCGTTATGGGAAAAAACCAAACGGAAGTTTGTATGTACGCTTACGTTGGGGACGAGTCGATTTACGAAAAGTCCTTTACCCGCGAGCGCATAATCAACCACATCAATACTGCGGAGCTCCGCTACGGTGTGCAGCGTTTTAGTGGCGCAGGCACTTTGGGCGGTGGCGCGGAACAACTTTACAACTCGGTTCTGTGGTCGAGAATTTACTATCAG